>JBIJCL010000083.1:0-7614 GCA_044344725.1 Steroidobacteraceae bacterium
GTCGCACGACTACGTCGTGAAGCCGGTGTCCTCCTGTTCCGGGCGAGGCGTGCGATTTTTTTCACGCGGTGATGCGCTACCGAATGTCACCGAGCCGTCGATCATCCAGCGTCGCGTGCGGGGCCATCTCGTCAGCAGTTTCAGTCTTGCTCGTGCGGGCGACGTGCTTTGTACGGTGCTGTATCGCGGGGCGGTCATGCAGGGGACGGTAGCCGTGTGCTTCGAGCGCATCGACATCCCGGTCGAGGTCGATACCTGGATCCGGCGTTTCGTCGCCCACACGCAATGGGACGGCTTCATTTCATTCGATCTGATCATCGACGAGGCCGGTGTCGTCCACGGAATAGAATGCAATCCGCGTGCGACCAGCGGGATCCATTTCGTTGAGCCTGCGGGACTCGCGCGTACGCTGCTCGACCCGTCGGCCGCAGATCCTCCGGTGTTGCGTCCGGAGCGCTTGTCCCAGCAGTTTTTCCCTTGTCTTACCGAGACTCAAAAGTCGGTGTTCACGTCGCAGTTTCGGCACCACCTGCGCTGCCTGTTGGGGGCTCGGGAGGTCACGTGGCAGGCGTCTGATCCGTGGCCTTTCCTCGGCATGCCATACACGGCCTGGAACATCATTGCGCTCGCAGCGCGCAAAAGAATGACATTCGGCGAAGTGGCGATGCTCGATTTCGCGACATTTGCCGACGGCGAAGGCGAAGTCGTAGAGTGACGGGCCTGTGAGCGCGCCTCCACACATCGCCGCGGACGAAGGCTCGTTGAGCATCGCTGGCCGAGACCTTCGAGCCTCGGCTGCCGATCTCGCTGCGTGCAGGGCCTCGATTCGGGTGGGATCCAAGACCTTCCACGCCGCTTCGCTGTTGCTGCCCCGACGCATTCGGGGTTCGGCGCTCGCTCTTTATGCTTTCTGTCGCGAAGCCGACGATGCCATCGATCGCTCGGACGATCCGTCGCGAGCGCTCGAGGCGTTGCAGCAGCGTCTCGATTTGGCGTATCGCGGAGTACCCATCAATAACGCCGCGGACCGTGCCTTGTCCGCGGTCGTGATGCAGTTTCAAATTCCGCAGGAATTGCCCGGCGCGTTGCTCGAGGGATTCGCTTGGGATGCCACGGCTCGCACCTACGAGACGCTCTCGGAAGTGCGGGCGTACGGCGTGAGGGTCGCCGGAACGGTCGGCGTGATGATGTCGCTCTTGATGGGCGTGAGATCTCAAGGCGCCTTGGCGCGCGCAGCCGATCTCGGCGTCGCGATGCAGCTCTCCAACATCGCTCGAGATGTCGGTGAGGATGCGCGCATGGGTCGTCTCTACCTGCCGCGGCAATGGTTGCGCGAGGCTGACATCGATCCGGACGCGTGGCTTCGAGAGCCGAAGTTCAAGCCGCGCCTGGGTGAGCTCGTAGACCGCTTGGTCGAGGAGGCCGAGCAGCTGTATCGACGGGCGGCAGCGGGTATCGACGAGCTTCCCGTCGAATGTCGTCCGGCAATCCATGCGGCGAGGCTGATGTATGCGGCGATCGGTCGAGAGGTCAGTCGTCGCGGAGGGGACTCCGTTTCGTCGCGTGCCGTGGTGTCAGCGCGTCGCAAATTGTTTTTGCTGGCCGAAGCGCTGATTGCCGCGACCCGTCGCAACGACATCGCCGAGCATTCGACGCTGCCCGAGGCAGACTATCTGCTCGAGGCCATCGTACGTCATGATCGGACGAGGGGGCTCGCGGGTGATCCGCTTGCCGGCGGTACTCTCTTCGAGCGGGAGCTCTCGCGCGTGCTGGGGGTGTTCGAGCGTCTCGAACGTCTCGATCGCGATTCGCCCGCGACCGGCTGAGCGCTAGCGACGAATTCGTCGTCGAGGGAGTCGCACGGGCAACAACGTCTGCACCCAGCGTTTCGAAAATCTTTGCAGTGAAACGCTTTCGTGAAAAGCGGTCCACGGCCGCCCCTCGGCGTGGGTTTCGATCAGCGATCGCGCGTAAAAAGGACCGCTTTCGAAGGTCGAGATGAGACGAGGCGCCACCTCGGCATCGCAACGTGTCTCGCGGCGGATGCCCCAGGGGGTCGACGGCAGGGGTTTTTGCGTGGGTGCGGGCGGGGTTTCGACACGCCCACTTGCATCGATGCTCAATGAAATCGATCGACCGCCACCGCCCCGCCATCGCGTGTCGTAAAAGATTCTGCTCGCGTCGGCGGCTGAGGCGCGCGACCAGTTCCAAGACTCGAAGTCCGCCTCGAGGGGCGCGCGGCCCTCGTTCGAATCGAAATACGCCACGCCGCTCCAGGAGAGGGCGGGTCGTTCGAAGGCGACCTCCACGGTGCAATGCGGTGAGATCGGCGTCCACAGATGTCTAGCGAGGCGGTCGATGGGGTAGCCCTGGTGCAAGAGCATCGAGGGTCGCAGCGTGATCCGACCGCGAAGGCGACTCGGCCACGGCGAGGTGATTTCATTGACGTCGATCCGCAGTTGCGAGCCGTCCCAGGCGAGCGAGCTCGGTCCGATTGCGAGGTGGTCGTGATCCCGCTCGACGTCGCGACGTCCGCGTTCGGTAAGCGCCCATCGGCGGCCGGCGGCGCCGTAGAGTGCGACGTTCAGCGCCGAGTGCTCGAGAGGATCGGTCGGTCCGCGGCGCCGCGCGGCGGCGTACCAAGGCGAAAATACGCAGCCGAGCATCGCGATGATCGTGAGCCCATGACGCCCGCAGTCGCTCAGGGCATCGACATACCACCAGCTGTAGCCATCGGTGGTTACGGATGTGGCGAAGTTCGGGCCGGTTTGACTGACCCCGGAGGGGTGTCTATATTCCATGACGAGCTAGTGTGACAATCGCAGTTGACGTTTGCCAGTCGATCCGGACGGGCGACCCCAGCAGCGCGGAGGCGCGAATGGAAGGTGCATCGGGAATCGAATCGGCGTTGGAGACGGCCGTCGCCTCCTGCGATGCGCTCGGTTGTCCGCCCCGTTTGGCCGCGGCGATCCGATACGCCGTGTTCCCGGGTGGGGCGCGTATCCGTCCGAGACTCTGTCTTGCCATCGCCGCAGGCTGCGGTGAGCCTCAATCACCGCTTGCCATCGCCACGGCGGCCTCCATCGAGTTGTTGCACTGCGCCTCGCTCGTCCATGACGACTTGCCGTGCTTCGACGACGCCGAGGTTCGTCGCAACAGACCGTCCGTCCATCGCGCATTCGACGAGCGGATCGCGCTGCTGGTCGGCGACGGGCTGATCGTGCTCGCATTCCAAAATGTCGCCCGTGCGTTCGCGAACTCACCCGAGCGTTTGCCGAATCTCGTACTTGCCTTAACGCGAGCGGTCGGAGCGCCCGGCGGCATCGTCGCGGGGCAGGCTTGGGAATGCGAAGAGACCACGCCGCTCGAAGAATATCGACGGCAGAAAACCGGCGCGCTCTTCATCGCCGCGACCGTGGGGGGTGCTTTGTCGGCGGGAGCGGATCCTGCGCCGTGGCGAGTGCTGGGCGAGACGCTCGGTGAGGCCTATCAAATCGCCGACGACATCCGCGATGCGCTCGGCACGGACGACGAACTTGGCAAGCCCGCAGGCCGTGATGCCGACCTCGGACGACCGACTACGCTCGCGGAGATGGGCGTACAGGGTGCCGTCAAGCATTTCGAGCGCCTGATCGAACAAGCGACCGCATCGATCCCCGAGTGCCCCGGCGCGGAATTCCTGCGCGATCTGGTCGATCTCGAGGCTCAGCGCTTGTTGCCCGCTTCGTTGCTGCAGCGCGCAGTCTGACCGAGCATGCCCGCCGTGTGGCGTGACTGGCGTAATCGCCTGTTGATGAGCCCGCGCTTCCAGCGTGCCGCCGCAGCGTTCCCGTTCACTCGCGCAAGAGCGCGTCGCGAAGCTCGCGAGCTGTTCGATATCGTCGCCGGGTTCACCTATTCGCAGATTGCGTTGGCTTGCGTTCGGATCGGCGTGCTCGAGCGTCTGCGTGCGGGCGAGATGCCCGAGCATTCTTTGATCGCCACGATGCAGATGTCCGAGGCAGCGGCGCGGACACTGCTTCGCGCGGCCGGCGCCATCGAACTACTCGATGCCAGTACGAAACACGGCGAATCGGCATGGGCACTGGGGCGGCGTGGCGCTGCGCTACTCGGAAATCCGGGTGTGCTCGCCATGATCGAACATCACGCGGTGCTCTACGCGGATCTCGTCGATCCCATCGCAATGCTGAGGGCGCCGCGAGGATCCACGGCCTTGTCAAAGTATTGGCCCTACGCCAGCGCCAGCGTTCCAGGCCAGGTAGCAGGCGAGGGGACACGCGACTACACGAAATTGATGGCGGCGTCTCAAGGTCTCGTCGCCGAAGAAATCCTCGATGCCTACGACGTGTCGGATCATCGACGTGTGCTCGATGTCGGCGGCGGCGACGGCACTTTTCTGCGGGCGCTCGGCACTCGCGCGCCGGCGCTCGAGTTGATGCTTTTCGACCTGCCCGGCGTCGCCGAGATGGCGCGTCGTCGTTTCGAAGAGAGCGGCATGAGTCATCGGGTCCGCGTGTATGGCGGTGATTTTTCTCGCGATACCCTGCCCGCGGGCGCCGACCTCATCACCCTGGTTCGGGTGCTCCACGACCATGACGACCCGCTCGTCGAAACTTTGCTGCTCGCGGCCCATCGGGCGCTTCCCGCGGGGGGTCGCCTGCTGGTAGCCGAGCCTCTGGCCGGCACGTCGGGTGCCGAGCGCATGGGTGACGCCTATTTCGGGATCTATCTCTGGGCCATGGGCAGTGGGCGCCCCCGCTCGGCTCAAGAGCTCTCCGGAATGCTGAAAAAAGCCGGGTTTTCGCGTATCCGCCGCCTGCCGACCCGGATCCCCCTGCAAACGAGCGTTCTGGTCGCTGAAAAAACAGCGTGAGGACGGCGCCTTCGCCGGCGGACCCTGGCAAGTATTTTCTACAAAAAGTGTCCGATTTAATTGACACCTATAAACGTAAGCGTAGACTGACAGTTGGAAAAACAGGCCGAGGAGCCTGAATGAGTCAGGGATTGAACACTCTCGCAGTGGTGATTGAGGGACCGGAGCGCTTGGCGCTGGACCGGCTCGCCCTCCAAAACCCTGCGGACGACGACATCGTCGTGTCGACGGAGTGGAGCGGAATCAGCACCGGTACCGAGCGCTTGCTGTGGTCCGGGAAGATGCCGTCATTCCCGGGCATGGGTTATCCCTTGGTGCCGGGTTACGAGTCCGTCGGGCGCATCGAAGCCGTCGGCCGCAACGTCCGCGATCGCCGAGTGGGCGAGCGCGTGTTCGTTCCCGGTGCCCGTTGTTACCGAGATGTTCGCGGACTCTTCGGCGGAGCCGCTTCCCGACTCGTCGTTCCCGCTACGCGGGCGACGCCCATCGACGAATCTTTGGGCGAGCACGCCGTACTGCTCGCGCTCGCGGCGACGGCTCGTCACGCGATGGCCGCTCCGCATACGGAAGCGCCGCAATTGATCGTGGGTCATGGCGTGCTTGGTCGTTTGTTGGCGCGGATCACGATCGCGAGCGGCGCACCCGCCCCGACGGTGTGGGAGCGAAACGCCGCGCGCACCTCCGGTGCCGACGGGTATCGCGTCTGTTCGCCCGAGGAAGACACGCGCCGCGACTACCGGTCGGTCTACGACGTGAGTGGTGATGCGCGCATCCTCGATTCGCTCATCGGGCGACTCGCCCCGGGCGGCGAAGTGGTGCTTGCCGGTTTTTACACCGAGCCCATGAGTTTCGATTTCACGACTGCATTCATGCGGGAGGCGCGTTTGCGTGTCGCCGCAGAGTGGAAGGACGCTGATTTGACTGCAGTGCTGCAATGGATCGCGGCGGGACGTTTGTCGCTCGAAGGCCTGATCACGCATCGCCGAGAGGCGAATGCGGCGGATCAAGCGTATCGACAGGCGTTCGTCGATCCCCTGTGTCTCAAGATGATTCTCGATTGGAGGCAGGCTGCATGACCCCGCCAGGCGAAACCGTATCGATCCCTGTCGAAAAACTGAAGCGCAGTTTGCGCGCCGAGGCGGCGGTGGAACCCGCTGCTCCGCAACCCTCGGCCGTGACCAAAGAAACGCAGATCATCGCGATCTACGGCAAGGGCGGCATCGGCAAGAGTTTCACACTCGCCAATCTCAGTTACATGATGGCGCAGCAAGGAAAGAAAGTGCTGCTCATCGGCTGCGACCCCAAGAGCGACACGACGTCGCTGCTTTTCGGAGGTCGCGCCTGTCCGACGATCATCGAAACCTCCTCGCGCAAGAAGCTCGCCGGTGAGCAGGTCGAGATCGGCGATGTTTGTTTCAAACGTGATGGCGTCTTCGCCATGGAGCTCGGTGGTCCCGAAGTCGGTCGCGGTTGCGGCGGACGCGGCATCATCCACGGCTTCGAAACACTCGAAAAACTCGGTTTCCACGACTGGGGCTTCGATTACGTGTTGCTCGATTTCTTGGGCGACGTGGTCTGCGGTGGATTCGGCCTGCCGATCGCCCGCGACATGTGCCAAAAGGTCATCGTCGTCGGCAGCAACGACCTTCAATCGCTCTACGTCGCCAACAACGTGTGCTCGGCGGTGGAGTACTTCCGCAAGCTCGGGGGGAACGTCGGCGTCGCGGGTCTCGTCATCAACAAGGACGATGGCACCGGCGAGGCGCAAGCCTTCGCGAAGGCTGCCGGCATTCCCGTGCTCGCCGCGATTCCCGCAAACGAAGACATCCGTCGGAAGAGCGCCAATTACGAAATCATCGGTCGCCCGGGTACGGAGTGGGCGGGTTTGTTCGATGAGCTCGGTCGCAATGTCGCCGAAGCGCCGCCGCAACGTCCGAAGCCGCTTTCGCAAGACGAACTGCTCGGTCTTTTCAAGGGTGAGGCCGTCGGCCGCGGCTATCAGCTGCAGCCCGCCACCTTCGAGGACATGTGCGGCACGTCTCAGATTCGTAAGCCCTCGCTCGAAGTGATCTACGACGCGGTGTGATGACATGAACGCCCTGAACACAGAATTCGACAACAGCGTGGAGGTCGTCTACGACTCCCCGCCGTCGACTGCTGCGTCGGGTGCGGGATGCCATGGTGGCAAGGAAACGATGCGGGCCGCAGCGGCGGCAGCGGGCAAGAGCGCAACGCTCGATGCCTACGCCAAAGATTATCCGGCCGGTCCGCACGATCAGCCGCAGAGCATGTGTCCTGCCTTCGGCAGCCTTCGCGTCGGTCTGCGTATGCGGCGGACGGCGACGATCTTGTCGGGCTCGGCCTGCTGCGTGTACGGACTGACGTTCACCTCGCATTTTTATGGCGCGCGACGCACGGTCGGTTATGTGCCGTTCAACTCCGAGACACTCGTCACGGGTAAGTTGTTCGAAGACATTCGAGACGCTGTGCACGCCACGGCGGACCCGGCGCTCTACGACGCCATCGTCATCACCAATCTCTGCGTGCCAACAGCCTCTGGCGTGCCGTTGCAGTTGTTGCCCAAAGAAATCAACGGTGTCCGCATCATCGGCATCGATGTGCCTGGGTTCGGCATTCCGACCCATGCCGAGGCGAAGGACGTGCTCGCCGGTGCGATGCTGCGCTACGCGCGTGGCGAAGCGGAAACCGGGCCGGTGCAAGCGCCGCGTACTGCGCGTTCG
>JBIJCL010000084.1:0-7537 GCA_044344725.1 Steroidobacteraceae bacterium
GCGCGAAGGCGATACCTTGCTCGTCGCGCATGGCGGCAAGGGCGGCTGGGGCAATGCCCGATTCAAGACCAGCACCAATCGCGCACCGCGACAATTCGGAACGGGTTTGCCTGGTGAGAAGCGTGTCCTCGAGCTCGAACTCAAGGTCATCGCCGACGTGGGTCTGCTCGGTTTGCCGAACGCCGGTAAATCCACTCTGATTCGTGCGGTGTCCTCCGCACGCCCGAAAGTGGCCGACTATCCCTTCACGACGCTGCATCCCAATCTCGGCGTCGTCTATTGCGGCCAGCACCGCAGCTTCGTGATGGCCGACATCCCGGGTCTCATCGAGGGCGCGGCAGAAGGTGCGGGACTCGGTATTCGTTTCCTGAAGCATCTTCAGAGAACGCGAGTGCTGCTGCACCTCGTCGATATCGCGCCGCTCGATCCGGACGCCGATCCCGTCAAAGATGCGCGCTCGATCGTCGCCGAGCTCAAAAAATTCTCCAAAGATCTCGTGACGAAGCCGCGATGGCTCGTGATCAACAAGAGCGATCTGCTGCCGCCCGACGAGGCCGAGAAGAAGGCCAAGGCCATCGTGCGTTCGCTGCGCTACAAAGGCCCGTGGTTCCTGATCTCCGGCGTCACCGGTGCCGGTACGCGCGAGCTCACCGAGGCCGTGATGCGCTTCCTCGAGGAGGAGGCCGCTAAATCAGCGGAGACGCCGGGCGACGATGCCTGATCGCAATCCCAAGGTTCGCCGCCGTCTGGCACAGGGCAAGCTTCGTCTGCGCCTGTGCGACTTGCGCAACCTTGGGCCCCAATCCGAGCGCTTGCTTGCCGCAATCGGCATCCACGATGTCGAGGCCTTGCGTCGACGCGGTGCGCTCGAGGCGTATCTCGCCGTGCGTCATGCCGGCCTCACGCGATCGCTCAACTTGCTTTGGGCCTTGGTCGGGGCGCTCGAGCCCTGGCCCGAGGGGCGCGATTGGCGGGAGGTTGCGGCGAGCGAGGCGCGATTGCCTCTGCTCCTCGCCGTCGAATCCCGCCTGACCGCGCGTCGCAGCGCTTTGGAAGCTGGTGGTGTGGCGACGAATGGTGAGGCGAAGCGCCCGAAAAAGACCAAAACGCGCTCGGTGGGATCGACCTCGACGACGGTTTGGGTGCCCGGCCTGCCTTTCGAGTCGAGCCGAAAACCGGCCAAAGGCGGATCGCCCAAAAAGAAAAACCGGCACTAGGCCGGTTTTTCGAAAGCAGAGACCGAAGCGGTCTTTTACTTTCCGGCGAGCTTCTTAAGCTTTGCCGCGAGACGCTTCTTGTGGCGCGAAGCCTTGTTCTTGTGCACGAGGCCCTTGTTGACCATGGCATCGACCGAGGAGGACGCTTTGCGCACGGCAGCCGGCGCGGCCGCTTTATCGCCCTTGGCGATGGCCTCGGCGGCATCGCGGATGGCAGATCGCGAGCGAGAACGCAGCGAGATGTTGCGGGCGCGGTGCTTGACGGCTTGACGGGCGGCTTTTTCGGCAGACTTGGTATTGGCCACGGATGATGCTCGGGGTCGTAAAAAGGCGCGTATTTTCGGGGTGTGACGGGGGGTTGTCAACGCTAAAGAGTGTGGGCTCCGGTATAGTTCGTCCGCGAGTCCTCACACGGCAGTCATGAGTCGCGCGATCTTCAAGAGTACCTCGGTGGTGGGCCTCACCACTTTGCTGTCCCGGGTGACCGGGCTGCTGCGCGACATGGTCTATTCGCAGGCCTTCGGGGCCGGCACGCTGATGGACGCGTTCCTGGTCGCCTTCAAGATCCCGAATTTCCTGCGCCGCTTGTTCGCGGAGGGCGCGTTCTCGCAATCCTTCGTGCCCGTCATCTCAGAGTACAAAGTCCGTCGGGAGCAGGGTGAGGTACGCGAGCTCGTGGCGGGCGTGGCCGGCACGCTCGGGGGTGTGCTTCTCGTCGTAACGGCGATCGGGGTCGTGGCCGCTCCGCTCATCATTCTGCTCTTCGCACCCGGCTTCACGCAGGAGGCGGGCAAGTACGAGCTTGCCGTCGACATGCTGCGCTGGACCTTTCCGTATCTCTTCTTCATATCTTTGACCGCGCTCTTCAGCGGCGTGCTGAATAGTTACGGTCGATTCGCCGTGCCGGCTTTCACGCAGGTCGTGATGAACCTCGTGATGATCGTCTTTGCCGTGGGGATTGCCGCAAACTCCGATAACCCCGGGGTAACGCTCGCCATCGGCGTGTTCGTCGCCGGTATCGCACAGGTGGTATTCCAGTTACCGTCGGTCGCGCGACTCGGTTTGTTGTCGATGCCGCGCTGGAGGCCGGCAGCCGACGGCGTGCGCCGCATCGGCAAGTTGATGATCCCCGGAATCTTCGGCTCGTCGATGGCTCAGGTCAGTTTGTTGCTCGACACGCTCATCGCCTCGTTTCTCGTGACCGGCAGCATCGCGTGGCTCTATTACGCCGATCGTCTGATGGAGTTCGCACTCGGGGTGTTCAGCATCGCGCTCGCCACGGTGATCCTGCCGAGGCTTTCTGCGCAGCATGCGGCAGGCGATGCCGATCGATTTTCGGCGACCCTCGATTGGTCGCTGCGCCTCGTGCTCGTGATCGTGACGCCCGCGACGGTGGGCTTGCTCGTGCTCGCGGGACCCATCACCGCAACGATCTTCGGCTACGGCCAATTCTCCGACAAAGACGTGATGATGACCCAGTACGGCCTGATGGCGTACTCGTGGGGTCTCATCGGATTCAGTCTCGTCAAAGTGCTCGCGCCAGGTTACTTCGCGCGACAGGACACGCGAACTCCGGTCCGCGTCGGGCTCATCGCGCTCGCCGTCAACATGGGGTTCAATCTCGTCGTGGTCTTGCCCGCGCACTTTGCAGGGTTTGCGACGCCATTCGTATTACTTGCGACGTCGACCTGTCTCTCTGCCGCGCTCAACAGTTTCTTGCTCTGGCGTGGACTGCGGCGTGAGGGCGTCTATCGGCCGTCATCGGGTTGGGGTGCTCTCGGAACGAGGGTGCTGATCGCCAATTCTTTGATGGCGATCGCGCTTTGGGCCGCCAGCCCCGCGCTCGAAGCTTGGCTCGACGCCTCACCACTCGATCGAGCACTTCTGTTGACGGGCTGCATCCTCGCGGGTGTGGCAACCTACGGCGCGGCACTCGCGTTGCTCGGCATGCGCCCCGCGCACCTTCGGGGGGCGTGATGTCCTCACGATCGCACCTCAGGCTGCTGCGCGGCACGCGTGCCGTGCCCGAGGCGTTACGCGGTGGCATCGTCACCATCGGAAGTTTCGACGGCGTGCATCGAGGTCACCAAACCCTGATTGCGCGTACGCTCGAACAAGCGCGGGCGGAGGGGCGGCCGGCGCTCATCGTGAGTTTTGAGCCGATGCCGCGGGAATTTTTGTCCCCCGATACGGCGCCCGCACGCCTCACCAATTTCTGCGAGCGCTGGCGTTTATTCGAGCGCGCAGGGCTCGATGCCTTCGTGCTGCTGCGCTTCGACGACACCCTGCGCCAATTGTCGGGTGAAGCTTTCTTGCGACTACTCACCCACGATCTTGGGGTCGCCGGCATCGTCGTGGGGCACGATTTCCGTTTCGGTCGCCATGGAGAAGCCGATGCGGCGTTCCTCGAGGCCGCAAGCGAGAAGGGTGACTTTCGGGTCGAGGTGATCGAGCCCGTTCGACTGGGCACCGAGCGTGTCAGCAGTTCGGAACTGCGCGCGGCATTGGCGGCGCGCGATCTGCCCCGGGCGGCGCATCTGCTGGGTCGGCCCTACACGATGCGGGGTCGAGTGGTCGCCGGTCAGCAACTTGGCCGCACGCTCGGCTTCCCGACGGCTAACATTCGCGTTCGGCGACGACGGCTCCCTCTGAGCGGGGTCTTCGCCGTTCGGGTACACGGCATCGGCGGTTCGCCCCTTGGCGGCGTGGCGAGTCTCGGCACGCGCCCCACGGTCGGTGGTGTCGAGCCTTTGCTCGAGACGTTCGTGTTCGATTTTTCAGGCGACCTGTACGGTCGTGAGCTCGAGATCGAGTTCGTCGCCCACCTGCGCGACGAGTTGCGGTTCGAGAGCGTCGAATTGATGGTGGTTCAGATGCAGGTCGATGCGCGAACAGCGCGTGAATGGGTGGCACAGCAGTGACGGATTACAAGCAGACGGTCAATCTTCCGCAAACGGACTTCCCCATGAAGGCGGATCTCGCCACGCGAGAGCCCGCTTTCGTCGAGCGCTGGCAGGCGAGCGATACGTATGGCGAACTTCGTCGTATCGCAAAAGGGCGTCCGCGCTTCGTTCTGCACGATGGCCCGCCGTATGCCAACGGCAGCATTCACATCGGTCACGCGCTCAACAAAATATTGAAGGACATCATCGTCAAGTCGCGTACGCTCGACGGTTTCGATGCGCCGTACATCCCGGGCTGGGACTGCCACGGGCTGCCCATCGAGCTCGCCGTCGAAAAGAAACACGGGCGACCGGGCCAAAAACTCGACGTCAATGCGTTCCGCGCGGCGTGTCGTGCGTTTGCTGCCGAACAGATCGAACTGCAGCGTACCGACTTCAAGCGACTCGGTGTGCTCGGAGACTGGGAGCGTCCTTATCGGACGATGGACCCGACCTATGAAGCCGAGCAGATGCGGGCCTTCGGCCGCATCGTGAAAAACGGACATCTCTACAAAGGGGCGAAGCCGGTGCACTGGTGTCTCGATTGCCGCTCGGCGCTCGCCGAGGCCGAAGTCGAGTACGAGGATAAAACTTCGCCGGCGATCGACGTCGCATTCAAGCTGGTCGATGTGGATGATCTGCGCGCGCGCATTGGTTTGCGTCCGGGCGAGAAGATGGCCGAAGGTCTTCGGCCCGCGCTCGTGATCTGGACGACGACGCCTTGGACGCTGCCTGCAAATGAGGCCGTGGCGGTTGGTGCGGAAATCGACTACGCGCTCGTGCACGTTCCGGCGCAGGGTGAGTTCCCCTCGCGGCTCGTCGTGCTCGCCGCCGAACTGCTCTCGGCGATCGCCTCCCGTTACGGGATCGACGCGGAAAGCCTGAAGGAAATGGCGCGCTTTAAAGGTGTGGCGCTCGAAGGTTTGATGTTGCAACACCCCTTTCTCGACCGCGAGGTGCCGGTGATCGTCGGCGACCATGTCACGCTCGACGCCGGTACGGGTGCCGTGCACACGGCGCCCGCGCATGGTCAGGAAGATTTCGCGGTCGGTCAAAAATACGGACTCCCGGTCCGTAACCCCGTAGGCGGTGACGGAAGGTTCATCGAAGGTACACCGCTCGTTGCCGGGCTCAAGCTCAACGAAGCCGGCGAGACGCTGATCGGACTCATGCGCGAGAGCGGCGCGCTCGTGAAGCACGCGCCGTACCGCCATAGTTATCCGCATTGCTGGCGGCACAAGACACCGGTGATCTTCCGAGCGACCCCGCAGTGGTTCATCAGCATGGATCAGCGCGGGCTGCGCGCGGGCGCGCTCGAAGACATCAAAAAAGTCACCTGGACGCCGGCATGGGGCGAGCAGCGCATCACGGGGATGATCGAAAACCGTCCCGACTGGTGTATCTCGCGGCAGCGCACTTGGGGCGTGCCGATCCCGCTTTTCGTACACAAGGTCACCGGTGAGTTGCACCCTGATACCGTCGCACTCATCGATCGTGCGGCGGCGAAAGTCGAGCAGGGCGGTATCGAGGCCTGGTTTGCGCTCGACCCCGCCGAGCTCCTCGGCGCCGAGGCTGCTCATTACGACAAAGTGACCGACGTCATGGATGTCTGGGCGGACTCCGGCCTCTCGTTCGAGTGTGTCGCGGCCCAGCGCCCCGAGATCGAAGGACCTGTCGATCTTTATCTCGAGGGCTCCGATCAGCATCGCGGTTGGTTCCATTCGTCACTCTTGATGTCGGAGGCGCTGCATCGTCGAGCGCCCTACAAGGGCGTGCTGACCCACGGCTTCACGGTCGATGACAAGGGTCGCAAGATGTCGAAATCCCTCGGCAACGTCATCGCTCCGCAGAAGGTGATGCAGAGCCTCGGCGCCGATGTGCTCCGTCTGTGGGTCGCGTCGACCGATTACGCCAATGAAATGAGCGTGTCCGACGAAATCTTGAAGCGCATGTCCGACAGTTACCGTCGCATCCGCAATACCGTGCGCTTTTTGCTCGGAAACCTCGCGGGTTTCGATCCGCTCACGGACGCCGTTCCTGTCAAGGAAATGGTGGCGCTCGATCGTTGGGCGCTCGGTCGGGCGAGGGGGCTGCACGACGAAGTGGTCACGGCCTATCGCGACTATCAGTTCCACCTCGTTTATCAGAAAGTGCACGGCTTCTGCGTCGTCGAGCTCGGCGGTTGCTATCTCGATGTGCTCAAAGATCGCCTCTACACGACGCCTCCGAAGAGTCATGCGAGGCGCTCGGCGCAGACGGCGATGTACCACATCGTGGAGGCCATGGTGCGTTGGCTCGCTCCGGTGTTGTCGTTCACGGCCGAAGAAATCTGGTCGCACCTTCCGGCTCGGCGCGAAGCCTCGGTGTTCCATTCGACTTGGCATGCGCTGCCCGAGGTGCCGGCCGATGCGATCGACTGGGATGCCTTGCTCGCCCTGCGTGGTGAGGTGGCCCGCGATCTCGAGCGCCTGCGCGAGGCCGGCGAAATCGGTTCGCCCCTCGAGGCCGAGGTCGAGATTGCCGTGCCGGCCGCTGAAGAGGGGCGTTATGGTGTCCTCGGCGACGACCTGCGGTTTTTCTTCATCACGTCGGCGGCCCGCGTCGTCGTCGACCCTTCCGTGTCCGCGGCAACCGTGCGCGTGAAGGCAACGGCGGCTCCGAAGTGCGTTCGGTGTTGGCATCGTCGCGACGATGTCGGCCAACACGCCGAGCATCCTGAACTTTGTGGTCGATGCGTCGTCAATGTCGCAGGGTCCGGAGAGGAGCGTCGTTACGCATGAGCGGATCGTCCCTACGCGAGGCAATGGCTGCGGTGAGTTGGCGAGAGAGCGGCTGGCGTTGGCTGTGGCTGTCGGTGCTCCTCATCGTGGCCGATCAGGCGAGCAAGGGCTGGATCGAAACCCACTACGAGCTTGGCGAGTTCACACCGGTATTTTTTTGGCTCGATATCACGCGTCTGCACAACCCGGGCGCGGCGTTTAGTTTTCTCGCCGATGCCGGCGGGTGGCAGCGCTGGTTCTTCAGCATCCTCGCTGTCGTCGTGAGCGTGGCACTCCTCGTCTGGCTGCGGACTCTTCACGGGCGTCGCGACCTCGTGCTGGCGCTCGCGCTGGCGCTGGTGCTCTCGGGGGCCATCGGCAATGTCATCGATCGATTCGAGCATGGTTTCGTGATCGATTTCATCCACGTGCATTGGCAGCAGGCGTACTTTCCAGCGTTCAACATCGCCGATGCAGCCATCACCGTCGGTGCCATCCTCCTGATCTACGACGCGTTTGCGGACTGGAGGCGCAGCCGATGAATATCCTGCTTGCCAATCCGCGGGGGTTCTGTGCCGGCGTCGACCGGGCCATCGACATCGTCGAGCGTGCTATTGCG
>JBIJCL010000302.1:0-2758 GCA_044344725.1 Steroidobacteraceae bacterium
GGACTGCATTTTCACGACGTCGCGCAACTGCTCGGCGTTTTGCAGCGATTGCGCAATGAGGGAAATACCGTCGTCGTCATCGAGCACAACCTCGATGTCATCAAGACGGCCGACTGGCTGATCGATCTCGGACCAGAAGGCGGATCGGCAGGCGGCGAGATCATCGCGGTGGGTACTCCCGAAGAGGTGGCGCGAGTTGCAGCCTCGCACACCGGTCGCTATCTCGCGCCTTTACTCAAAAAACGCTGAACGACTTCGCCTCGCTCGCGGCGCTCTTCGACGGCACCTTGGGCATATCGACTCGTCACTCGTCTCCAGAAAGCGATCGCACGCACGTCACTCGAGAGCGAGCGGATCTCCCAACGACCACTGAACCGATCGAACAACAGTCGCGCGGCCGCAGCGCCGACACCGAGCGCGCGCGAGTCGGGCGTGATGTAGAACTCCAGAAGCAAAATGCTCGTCGTGGAGTCTCGTGAAGCCTGACGTTTCAACACCGCGAATCCGACGGGCTCGTCATTGCGCTCGATCGAAAAGACCTCTCGATCGAATTCCGACAGCGATGCAACCGAACGGGATGCGGCTGCGGCCACATCCTCGACCGACGCGCCGATTTCGGAAAGCCAAAGCGCCTGAGCCCGCGAGAACCAATCTCTCGCGCGGACGGAGTGGCGTACATCACGGAGAACGACAGGCATCAAAGAAAATCTCGAACTCAAAAAAAGAACCCGGGAGATGGCGAGCCATCATCCCGGGTTCATTTGGGAGCTTGCGCTCCCGATCAGTGATTTCCTTGACGGAAATTACTGAGCGGCCGGAGCCTCGGCCGGAGCGGCAGCGGCATCAGCCGGAGCAGCCTCGGCAGGAGCAGCGGCGTCAGCCGGAGCAGCCTCAGGGGCGGCCTCGACCGGAGCCTCGGCAGCCGGAGCTTCGGCCGGAGCCTCAGCAGGCTTGCCACCGCAAGCAGTCAGAGCGAACGCAGCGAGAAGGGCGCTAAGAGCGAGCTTCGTCTTCATTTTTCAATTACCCCAAAAAGTAAGAGACAGATGTTGAGCAAACAACCTAGCTAGTTTGTCTGGCGACCGAAATCGCGCGGGGATTGTATAGGCTTTTTACAGGTGTGGGAATGACCCACCTTATTCCGGCGGGGGCTGATTCGCCCTTCCGGGGCCCCGCCGTACCCGTACAATCCCGGGACCGCCGGCACAGACCGGAAAAATGAGCCTGTTTGGGGATGCCATGCTTCACGAAGGACTGACCTCTCTCTACGCGCCGCACCTAACCGAAGTGGCCCGTCGTACCACCTCGGCACTCGAGCGCAGCGGCTTCCGGGCGCTCATCCTGCAATCGGGCGAAGCGCTGGGTCTTTTTCAGGACGATCAGCATTACCCCTACAAAGCCCATCCGCCGTTCAAGTGGTGGGTGCCGCTCCACGACGCCCCGGGCTCGCTGCTGTTTTTCCAGCCCGGACAGCGCCCCAAGCTGGTATTTCATGCCGCAACCGACTTTTGGTACCAGCCCGCGGCGTTGCCCACGAGCGGGTGGACCGAGCACCTCGAAGTGGTGGTCGTACACTCCCCAGAACAGGCCCGAGCGGCCTTACCCCGGGATCTCACCAAGACCGCTTGGATCGGCGACGCCCTTCCGGAGCTTGCCTCCTGGGGTCTTGCGGCCGTCAACCCCGTCGATCTCATCCGAAGGCTCGATTTCGCCAGAGGCTGCAAGACTGCCTATGAAATCGCCTGCCTCGCCGAGGCCAACCGTATCGGCGCTCGGGGGCATCGGGCGGCCGAGCAGTGCTTCAGGTCGGGCGGCACGGAGTACGAGATCCATCAGGCGTTCGCCGCCGCCTGCGGGCAACGCGAACAAGAGCTGCCCTACAACGCGATCGTCGCCCTCAACGAAGCCGCCTCGGTACTGCACTACCAGGTACTGCGCCGCGACAAACCCGCCCAGCATCGTTCGCTCCTGCTCGATGCGGGCGCGAGCTTCGCCGGCTACGGGAGCGACATCACCCGCACCACCGCTGCCGACGACGGAGAGTTTTCGGCTCTCGTGTCGGAAATGGACCGGCTGCAACTCGGTCTCTGTGCGCTGGTGAAGCCGGGGGTCGACTGGCGCGACATTCACGCCGCGGCAGTCGAGCGTATTACGGCGGTGTTGTGCGAGGCAGGCGTGTTGCGCTGCAGCGCGGCGGAGGCGCTCGAGTCGGGTGCTTCACGGCTCTTTTTTCCGCACGGCATCGGTCATCTGCTCGGACTGCAGGTGCACGATGTCGGCGGAACGATGGCCGATACCGAGGGCGGCACGATCCCGAAGCCTGCACGCGACCCCGCACTGCGTCTGACGCGCAAACTCGAACCTGGTTTCGTGGTGACCATGGAGCCCGGCCTCTATTTCATCGAGGCGCTGCTCGGGCCTGCGCAAACTGGACCGCACGCCTCGCGTATCGACTGGACTCGCGTGGCGGCTCTCAAGCCTTACGGCGGAATTCGGATCGAGGACAACCTCGCCGTGACGGAATCCGGTTGCGACAACCTCACCCGGGCGGCATTCAGCGTCGCCTGATCGACGTGCGATCAACGCTTTTTGAGCAGATCGCGGATTTCTTCGAGCAGCGTCTCACTACGAGCAGGTGACGGGGCTGCAGCCGGCGCCGCAGGCTCGGATCGCTTCAAACGGTTGATCGCCTTGATCGCGAGAAACAGCGCCATGGCGATGATGATGAAATCGAATACGGTCTGCAGGAAAGCACCCC
>JBIJCL010000169.1:0-4733 GCA_044344725.1 Steroidobacteraceae bacterium
GGCCCGACTCCGAGCGAAGTACCGAGCTGATCGAACGATACGCTGCCCGCTGCCTTGCCGAGCAGGGGCATCATCACATCGCCGACGAGCGATGAGACGATCCTGCCAAACGCAGCGCCGATCACGACACCGACCGCCAGGTCGATGACGTTGCCACGCATCGCGAACTCGCGAAATTCTTTGAGAATGGCCATGCCCGCCTCCCAGAAACACGAAGACCGACGCCCGGGATGGACGTCGGTCTTCAGTGGATATCAGGCTTGCCAGGCTCCCCGCAACACCGAAGTGTTACGAAAGTGCCCCGAGACGCGTTGTCTCGAAATTAGGCGGCAGCGGCCTTGCGGGCGCGCGGCTTGGCAGCCGTCTTTGCCTTGGCCTTTTTCTTGGTGCTCTTGCCGTCGGCGGCTTCGTCCGTCGCGGCGGGCGCGGCGGCTCGATCGACCAACTGCATGAGCGCCATCGGCGCAGAGTCTCCGGCGCGCGGCATCATGCGCAGGATGCGCGTGTAGCCACCGGCGCGAGCCTTGAAGCGCGGGCCGAGATCGCCGAACAACTTCTCGACGACTGCGGAGTCGCGAAGACGCGCGAACGCCAAACGACGGCGAGCTTCGCTGTCGGTCTTGGCGAGCGTGATGAGCGGCTCGACCACGCGACGCAGTTCCTTGGCCTTCGGCAAGGTGGTGCGGATGGTCTCGTAACGCAACAGCGCGACGCTCATGTTGCGCATCAGCGCATGGCGATGCGGAGCATTTCGCGACAGTTGCCGCCCTGAAAGTCGATGACGCATAAAAAACCTCGATGAATCAGTCGTGGGGAGCCGTCAACCGGCCACCCTCGATCACATCAAACCGCTACCGCGATCTTCCTCATGGCGCAGACCCGACGGCGGCCAGCCGTCGAGACGCATGCCGAGCATGAGCCCATGACTCTGCAGCACTTCCTTGATCTCGGTGAGCGACTTCTTGCCCAGATTCGGCGTGCGAAGCAGCTCCACTTCGGTGCGCTGGACGAGATCGCCGATGTAGTGGATGTTCTCGGCCTTGAGGCAGTTCGCACTGCGAACCGTGAGCTCGAGCTCGTCGACGGGTCGCAACAGGATCGGATCGAATTGTGCCGCCTCCGACTTGCCGGCGCCCTCTTCCTCACCCTGCAGATCGACGAACACCGACAGCTGATCTTTGAGGATGCTGCCGGCACGACGGATCGCCTCTTCGGCGTCGATCGTTCCGTTCGTCTCGATGTCGAGGATGAGCTTGTCGAGGTCGGTGCGCTGCTCGACGCGAGCCGCATCCACCGAGTAGGTGACGCGACGGATCGGGCTGAACGACGCATCGAGCTGCAAGCGACCGATCGGACGAGTCGCCTCGTCGAAGGCCATGCGCTGCGAAGCCGGGCGATAACCACGACCGCGCTCGACGCGCAGCACCATGTTGAGTTCGCCAGCCTTGGTGAGATTCGCGATCACGAGTTCGGGGTTCACCACCTCGACGTCGTGGTCGGTCTGGATGTCACCGGCGGTGACGGGACCCGGGCCCTTCTTGGAGAGGCGCAGCTCGGCCGAATCACGGCTGTGCATGCGGATCGCCACCTGCTTGAGGTTGAGAAGGATGTCGACGACGTCCTCCTGGACACCCTCGATACTCGTGTACTCGTGGAGCACGCCCTCGATTTCCGCTTCGGTGATCGCCGCACCGGGCATGGACGAGAGCAGAACACGACGAAGCGCGTTGCCGAGCGTGTGACCGAAGCCCCGCTCGAACGGCTCGATGACGACACGCGCCTGACGCGGGGCCAGAGGACTGACCTTCACGACGCGCGGCTTTAGGAATTCGCTGACGGATCCTTGCATATTCAAACCCTCTCTCCTGTCCCGAGCATTACTTCGAGTACAACTCGACGACCAGGTTTTCGTTGATGTCGGGCAGGATTTCATCCCGCGCCGGCACCTGCTTGAAAACGCCCTTCATTTCTTTGTCGTTGACCTCGACCCACTCGGGCAGGCCGACCTGCGAGGCGATCTGCATCGCGTTCTGGATGCGCAACTGCTTGCGCGCCTTCTCGCGGATCTGCACGACATCGCCAGCACGCATCTGATACGACGGGATCGTCACGACGTCGCCGTTGACCTCGACGCCCTTGTGGCTGACGAGCTGGCGAGCTTCGGAACGCGTGGCGGCAAAACCCATGCGGTACACGACGTTGTCGAGACGCGACTCGAGGAGCTTCAGCAGGTTCTCACCCGTCGAGCCCGCGCGGCGAGCCGCCTCGGTGTAGTAGTTGGCGAACTGACGCTCGAGTACGCCGTACATACGACGAAGCTTTTGCTTCTCGCGCAGCTGGCTGCCGTATTCCGACAGGCGCGCCTTGCGCTCACCCTTGATGCCGCCCGGCGGCACCTGGAGCTTGCACTTGGACTCGAGCGGCTTCACGCCACTCTTCAAAAATAGATCAGTGCCTTCGCGGCGAGCGAGCTTGCACTTGGGACCAATGTAACGGGCCATCTTTGATACCTCTTGCGACGCGGCGTCAGACGCGACGCTTCTTGGGCGGACGACAGCCGTTATGCGGAATCGGCGTGACGTCGAAAATGCTGGTGATCTTCAGGCCGCAATTGTTGAGCGCGCGAACGGCCGACTCGCGACCCGGGCCGGGACCCGCCACACGAACCTCGACGTTGCGAAGTCCATGCTCTTGGGCGGCGGTGCCAGCCTTCTCGGCGGCCACCTGAGCCGCGAACGGCGTCGACTTGCGCGAACCACGGAAGCCCGAGCCACCCGAGGTCGCCCAGGACAGCGTGTTGCCCTGACGGTCGGTGATCGTGACGATCGTGTTGTTGAACGACGCGTGGATGTGCGCAATGCCGTCGAGCACGTTCTTGCGTGCTTTTTTCGGCTTCTTGCCGCCGGATCCGGCGTTCGACTGTTGCTTTTGATCTGCCATTTGCGTGTGCCTGCTGAGCTAGCTGGTGTGGGCTAAAAAGATCAACCCTTGCCCGGGGGCGCGTTGAGCTTGACGGCCTGCTTACGCGGACCCTTGCGCGTGCGCGCGTTGGTTCGCGTGCGCTGACCTCGGACCGGCAGACCCTTTCGATGGCGCATGCCACGGTGGGTTCCCAGGTCCATCAGACGCTTGATGTTCATCGAGACCTCGCGACGCAAGTCGCCCTCGACGAGACCCTTGGCGATCTGCGCACGAAGCGCATTCACCTCGGACTCGGTGAGGTCCTTGACCTTGGTCGTCGGATCGACGCCTGCGGCTTCGCAGACGGCGCGCGAACGACTCTTGCCCACACCGAAGATGTGAGTCAGGCCGATGACAACGTGCTTGTTCATCGGGATGTTTATTCCGGCGATACGTGCCATGTTTACTGCCCCGAAGCCGCAAAAAAGCGCGGCATTCTACTTAAATACCCTTGGTTCTCAACCCTGCCGCTGCTTGTGCCGCGGATCTTTGCAGATCACGTAGACGACGCCACGTCGCCGCACGATCTTGCAATCCTTACAAATCTTTTTTACTGACGGACGAACTTTCATGAGCCTTACCCTTTAGTTCACTGCGGCGCGCCGCCGCGTCCATAGCCCATCAGATTGGCCTGCTTGAGCAGACCGGGATACTGGTGGGACATCAAATGCGCCTGCAGCTGGGCCATGAAATCCATGGCCACCACCACGACGATGAGCAGCGACGTGCCGCCGAAAACGAACGGCACGCCACCCTCGGAAATCATGAGCTCCGGAATGAGACAGACGCCGGCCACGTAGAGCGCACCCCAGAGAGTGAGTCGCGTGAGCACTTTGTCGATGTACTCGCCGGTCTGCTGACCCGGGCGGATTCCCGGAATGAAGGCACCCGACTTCTTGAGATTTTCGGATGTCTCGCGCGCGTTGAAGACGAGCGCCGTGTAGAAGAAGCAGAAGAAGATGATCAGGGCCGCGTAGAGCACGAGGTGCAACGGTTGCCCGTAACCGAGCGCAGCGGCCACATTTTGCAGAATCTCGGCGGCCCGGCCTTCGCCCGTACCGAAGAACTGCGCGATCGTCGCCGGGAAGAGCAGCAAGCTCGAAGCGAAGATCGGCGGGATCACGCCCGACATGTTGAGCTTGAACGGCAAGTGGCTCGTCTGCCCGGCAAGCACTCGACGCCCGACCTGACGCTTCGCGTAATGCACGGCGATGCGGCGCTGAGCACGCTCGACGTACACGCAAAACGCCGTCACGCCGAGAATCATGACGATGAGTACGAGCGCGAAGAGCCCCGACATTTCGCCGGTGTTGACCGACTCGACCGTTCGGCCGACCGCACTCGGAAGCCCCGCGATGATGCCGGCGAGGATGATCATGGAGATGCCGTTGCCGATGCCACGCTCGGTGACCTGCTCGCCGAGCCACATCAGGAACATCGTGCCGGTCGTCATGGTGACGGTGGCGATGAAGAGAAAAGACCAGCCGCCCGTCATCACCATGCCGCCGTTTTGCAAGGCGACCGCAGCACCGAGAGACTGGAACACGGCGAGGATGACGGTGAAGTAACGCGTGATCTGCGTGATCTTGCGGCGACCCGACTCCCCTTCCTTGCGGTACTCCTCCCAAGGCGGGTAGATCATCGAAGCCATCTGCACGATGATCGAGGCCGAAATGTACGGCATCACACCCATCGCGAAGATGGACAGGCGCTCCATGGCGCCACCAGAGAACATGTTGACGATGCCGAGGATCGTGCCCTGGTTCTCTTCA
>JBIJCL010000085.1:0-7493 GCA_044344725.1 Steroidobacteraceae bacterium
ACTCGCGGAGGTTGAACGCACGGCCATCCCGGGTCCGGGCAGCTGCGGGGGTATGTACACCGCCAATACCATGGCCTCGGCGATGGAGGCGCTCGGTCTGTCGCTTCCCGGGAGTTCCTCGCAAGAGGCCGTGAGCCGACACAAACAGGGTGATTCGTTCAAGGCGGGTGAGGCTGTGGTTCGCCTGATCAATGCCGGCATCACGCCGTCGATGATCCTGACTCGCAAAGCATTCGAAAACGCGATCACGGTCACCATCGCGCTCGGCGGATCGACGAATGCCGTGCTGCATCTGCTCGCAATCGCTCGCGCGGCGAACGTCAAACTCACTCTCGATGATTTCACGCGCATCGGACGTCGCGTGCCCGTCCTCGCGGATTTGCGTCCGAGCGGCCGCTACGCGATGTCCGAGTTGATCGCCATCGGCGGTGTTCAACCGCTGATGAAGCGTTTGCTCGACGCACGTCTGCTCCATGGCGATTGCCTTACCGTCACCGGCAAAACCTTGCGCGAGAACTTGGCGGGCGTACGCGATTACCCCAAGACGCAGACGATCATTCGTGATTTCTCTGATCCCATCAAAAAGGATAGTCATCTCGTCGTGCTTCGCGGCAATCTCGCCCCCGAAGGGGCTGTTGCGAAAATCACGGGCAAGGAAGGGCTGTCTTTCGTCGGTCGCGCAAAGGTCTTCGATGGCGAAGAGCGTGCGACGCGCGCGATTCTCGGCGGACGCGTCAAGGCGGGTGATGTCGTCGTGATTCGTTACGAGGGGCCGCGCGGCGGACCTGGCATGCGCGAAATGCTGAGTCCGACGGGCGCGATCATGGGTCTGGGTCTTGGCGACAAAGTCGCGCTCATCACGGACGGGCGTTTTTCGGGAGGCAGTCACGGCTTCGTGGTCGGACATGTCTCCCCGGAAGCAGCGAACGGCGGGCCGATCGCGCTGATTCGCGACGGCGATCGGATTCGCATCGACGCGGTGAAAAATCGAGTGGACGTCGACGTGTCTGTCATCGAAATGAAACGCCGTCGCCGCTTGTGGAAGGCGCCGAAACCCTATGCTTCCCGAGGGGTTTTGGCTAAGTACGCGCGGACTGTCAGCAGCGCTTCCGAGGGTGCCGTGACCGATTGAAAGCTCTCGAATTCCCGGGCACGGTTGTATCGTTCACAAAGGGCGGGTAGAGTTGGGTCCGGTTGGGGGCCCGCAAGGGATTGCAAGTTTCGAAAGCATCGGTTTGCAGCCGTTTCGGAACTCGCTTCAGGGAATGCAGTCCTCCGATCACACTAGTCAGTGTTTTACGACTCGCCGCCGAAACGGAACGGGCCGGTCGTGAATTACGCAAAGTGTAAGGTCTTCGTTTCGAGTAGGCCGAAGGGTCGGTCTCGAATCGAAGGGTGAGGTTGCGAGAGAAGGGGAAGCCGGGTAGTTTTCGGGCCCCGTCGATCGCATCAGACGCAACTGCCACGAGAGAACATGGCGACGTACGTACAACAGAACCAGCCCCGCCGCATGGCGATCTTCGGGTTCATCGTGGGCTTACACGTGCTGATCGGGTATGCGCTCGTCAGCGGCTTGGCGAGAAAGGTCGTCGAGGTCGTAGCTCCGCCACTCGTCACCGACATCATCGAAGAAATCAAGCCGGAGGATAAACCGCCTCCGCCGCCGCCTCCCCAGATTGAGCGCCCGCCGGTGCAGGTTCCGCCGCCCGACGTGACCATCGACATTCCGATGGAAACCAATACGACGGCCATCAGCAACGTGACGGACAAGGCCGTGCCGCCGGCTCCCCCACCGCGTGTGGTGGCCGCGGGTACTCCGGCGAAGATCGGTCGTATGCCCTCGAGTGAAGACTATTATCCCGCCGCGTCGAAGCGTGCCGAGGAGCAGGGCGCAGTCACCGTCAAAGTTTGCGTGGATGCCAAAGGCAAGATCATCGGTAATCCCTCCGTCGTCACGTCGTCGGGCTTTGCCCGTCTCGACGAGGGCGCGGTCAAGCTCGCTCGTGCAGGTCGCTATCAGGCTGGCACGTCGGGCGGAGAGGCACTGCCGGAGTCCTGCGTTTCGTTCCGCGTGAAGTTCGAGATCAAGTAAAGCGTTTCATTCCCTGAGGAAAACATGGAAAACACTGAAGCCACCGCTGTCGTCGAAAACCCGTATGGCCTTGGGGCCCTTTGGGAGCAAGGCGATTTCGTCGCCAAGGGCACGCTGATCATCATGGTGATCATGTCGTTGACCTCCTGGTACGTCATCATCATGAAGCTGCTCGATCAGCGGAAGCTCATGGCCTCCGCGAAGGTCGCCGAGCAGAAGTTCTGGAGCGCCGGTTCGATCCGTGAAGCGATCGAACGCCTGCCCAAGAACGATGTGTATCGCCAGATCGCCGAAGACGGTCTGCGTGCTTCGCAGCATCACGAGGGTCGCCTCGGTGAGCGTATCGCCCTCCACGAGTGGGTGACGATGTCGCTGCAGCGCTCCAATCAGGGCGTGTCGATGGCGTTGACCGGCGGCCTGCCTTGGCTCGCGACGGTCGGTTCCACCGCTCCGTTCGTTGGTCTGTTCGGAACGGTGTGGGGCATCTACCACGCCCTCGTCGCGATCGGTGTGTCCGGTCAGGCGTCGATCGACAAGGTCGCGGGACCGGTCGGTGAGGCGCTCATCATGACGGCCATCGGTCTCGCGGTCGCCGTTCCGGCGGTCATGGGTTACAACTGGCTGATCCGTCGCAACAAGGAAGTCCAGGAGGAGTTGGGCAATTTCACCTCCGACCTGCATTCGTTCCTGGTGAGCGGCGCGCGCGTGGCGGTGCCGACTCAGGCGGCTGCCCCGGCTGCAGCCAAGAAGTAAGACGGTTCGTCTAGGTACCTCTGGGGGAAGCCGTCCGGTTGAAGAATCGGACGGCTTCCGAACCGGGACCACACGAGGTTTAGATTCATGGCGATGAGTGTTGGATCCAGCGGCGGTGACGAGGAGTTGAACTCAACCATCAACACGACTCCCCTCGTGGATGTCATGTTGGTGCTCTTGATCATCTTCTTGATCACGATTCCAGTCATTACCAAGACCGTGAAGGTGTCTCTGCCGAAGGCAGCGAACATCGCCACGCAGACGAAGCCCGAGAACATCACGGTGGCGGTTGATTCTCGCGGCAACATTTTCTGGAACAACGAGCAAGTTTCGGGTCGCGATCAGCTCATCGAGATGATCAAGCTCGAGGCGGTCAAGGATCCTCAACCCGAAATTCATATTCGCGGCGACTCCGATGCGCGATTCGAAGACATCGGCGCCGTCATCTATTCGATTCAGCGCGGCGGTATCGTCAAGGTCGGGTTTATCACTGAACCCGATCGCGGCATCCGCGGTTCACGCTGAGTTCTTAGGAGCGCACTTCGATGGGAATGAATGTAGGAAGTGGTGATGAAGGCGGCTCGATGTGCGACATCAACACGACGCCGCTCATCGACGTCATGTTGGTGCTCCTCATCATGTTCATCATCACCATCCCGGTGATGACGCATGCCGTAAAACTCGATATGCCGCGCCCGACCGGCGCTCCGCCGCCTCCGGTACAGCCAGAAGTCATCGATATCGAAATCGATTTCGATGGCACGGTGGTGTGGAACGGAACGGCCATTCCGGATCTCGAGGCCCTCGAGCGCTATTTCCGCGTCGAGTCTCAGAAGGACCCGCAACCCGAACTGCATATGCGTCCCGACAAGCGAGCCAAGTACGACACGGTCGCAAAGGTTCTGGCCTCGGCGCAGCGAAATCGGATGAAGAAGATCGGGTTCGTCAACATCTCCGAATTCGGAGAGTGAGTGAGCCGCCCCGGGGCGGCGAGACGAGACGAGATTGGCAGAGTAGAAATCACCCTATCGCCGCAGCCCCCTCGGGTCTTGCGGCGATTTTTTATTAGACCTAAGGACGATGGTCTAGAGAGGAGCACATGAGGAAGTCAGTCGGATTGCTCGCAGCTTCGGTTGCGTTGGTTTTGCAGTTCTCTTCCGTCGCGAACGCGGAAAAGGTCAGTCCCGCCGTCGCGAAGCCCTTGCAGGCAGCGCAGAACGCGAGCAAGGCCCGAAAATGGGCCGAATGTCTCTCGAACCTCAAGACTGCGGAAGGCACGTCTGGCAAGACGGCCTACGACACCTTCATCATCAATGAGCTCACGGCGTTTTGCGCGCTGAGCTCCAACGACATCGCTGCTGCGACGCGAGCATACGAGGCCAACCTGTCGTCCCCGTTCGCGGCAGACAAGATCGCTCAGCGTACGCGCGACCTTGCGAAGATCTATTTCAATGCTCGCGACTACAAAAAGACGGTCGAAGTTGGTCGTGATGCCATCGCCAAGGGCTATTCGGACGCCGATACCTATCTCGTCGTTGCGCAGTCCTATTACCAGATGAACGATTTCCGCAATGCGAGGGAATTCGTCGGCAATTGGATCAAAGATCAGGAGAAGCGCGGACAGCGGCCTCGCGAGAACGCCATCCAGATCTACGTCACGTCGTGCATGCGCTTGAAGGACGAGGCCTGCACGGCCGCCGGCTTCGAGAAGCTCGTCACGTACTACCCGAACCCAGCGGGTTGGGCGAACTTGATGCAGTCGCTCTTCGCCTCGCGGAATGAGGCGGCCGCGTTCAACGCCTATCGTCTCGCCACGGAAGTGGGTGCGATGCGTGCCGGGGACGACTACACCGAAATGGCGCAGCGCGCCCTCGAGAAGGGTCTTCCTGGCGAGGCGCTCACCACGCTTGAAGCGGCGTTCGCACGCAAAGTGTTCACCGACAAGCGTGACATCGACCGTAATACGCGACTACTCAATACGACGAAGGAGCGCGCTGCTGCAGACCGCGCGAGCCTCGCGAAGCAGGATCGCGATGCCGCCGCCGGAAAGAGTGCGGACGCAGATCTTCGCGTCGGACAGGCCTATATGAGCTATGGGCAGTACGCCCCGGCCGTTACCGCAATTCGTCGGGGGATCGCCAAGGGCAACGCCACCGATCCGGCGGAAGCCCAGCTCATCCTCGGAATCGCGTTGATCAAGGCTGGAGAGAAGGCGGAAGCCGGACGTGTCCTTCGCGCGATCAAAGGCGATGCTGAGCTGCAGCGGGTCGCGAAGCTTTGGAGCCTCCGGGCGCAGTAACGGGACGTCGTCAACGCATGATGGGGGATTTGACTATGCGTAGGCTCACTATCGGTTTCTCGGCGGCTTTGGTCGCGGTCTTGCTGTCTTCGACGGGACTCGCGCAGCAGAGCAAAAACGCCCAAAAAGCTGCGGCCCCGGCGAAAGGGCCCACGGTCACCAAGGCGTTGCTGAAGCCTCTTGCCGCAGCACAGGACGCGGCGAAGAAAGAGCAGTGGGCCGAGTGTATCTCCCAGCTCAAGGCGCTCGATGCGCAGCCCACCAACGCGCCCTACGACAACTACGTCATCAACGACATCCTCGGGTTTTGCGCCCTTCGTTCGAACGACAATGCCCTGGCGATCGCCTCTTGGGCGAAGGTCGTCGACTCTGAGTTCGCCGATGCCACCCGCTCAGCGAGCTTGCGAAAGGGATTGCTGCAGTTGTCTTACCAGGCAAAGGATTACGCCGGCGCGGTGGGCTATGGGCGGCGCATGATCGAGCTCGGCTCGGCTGACGAAGCCGTCTACCTGCTCACGATCCAGTCGCTTTATCTGCAGAACGACTTCAAAGGTTCCGAGACCTTGTCCGCAGGGTACGTCGCTCAGATGGAAGCGGCCGGACAAGTGCCTCCCGACATGGCGCTCCAGCTTTATGCAAGCTCGTGCATCAAGCAAGACGACGACGCCTGCACGTTGCGCGCGCTCGAGAAGCAAGCGCAGTACTTTCCCAAAAAGGAAACCTGGCCAAATCTCACCTTGCTGATGTTCCGCGCCGGTGGCGAAGTGAACACGCTGAATGTTTTCCGATTGTCTCGGGAGATGGGTGGACTGCTTCGCGGAGAGGAGTTCACTGAGATGGCGCAGCTCGCCATCGAGAAGGGTTTGCCCGGCGAAGCGCAATCGGTCATCGAAGAGGGCAAGGAAAAGGGTCTCTTCACCAACAAGTCCAACCTCGAGCTCGCCAATCGTCTCCTCACTACTGCGAAGGCGCAGGCGGTGGCCGACAAGCCGACGCTATTGGCGCAAGACAAGGAAGCTGCGGGTCGAAAGAATGGCGAAGTCGATGCGCGAATCGCTACGGCCTTTTTGAGCTATGGCGACTTCGAGCGAGCGGTTGCCGCTTTCGAACGCGGACTTGCAAAGGGCAATGTTCGAAACTCCGAGGAAGCCCGACTGAATCTCGGAATTTCCCAGCTCAAGGCCGGCAACAAAGAAGCCGCTTCGGCGACCTTTGCCTCGGTCAAGGGTGACGAAACGCTCCAGCGCCTCGCGCGCCTCTGGGCGCTGCGCACGAAGTAGTCGTTCGTCGGCTATCGAGCCTTCACGAGCCGACGGCCTCGAGCGGATCGATGTCCGCCGACGGTTTTCCGCGGCGGGTGATCTCCTCGAGTTCGGCGTGCATGGCACGCATCATTCGCTCGACATAGGCGCCTCGTGATGCCGCGCGCTCGAGCGCTGCGGTGGCATCGGGAGTCCATCCCTCGAGCTCGGCTCGGTCGAGTACCTGTTTAGACGCCAGCAATCGCTCCAGGCTGTCGAGGCGCTCCCTCGTCACAGACAACTCCTCCATGAGAGTCATCGTCATGGAGAGCAGTTTGTCCGTTGCCGGATCGGTGAAGTATTGCGGGCGTTTGCCCTTCGCAACCCGCGCGAGGCGGGGCTTTGGCGCAGCGGGTTTGTTCATCGGTGTGCCGCCAGGATTTTCCAGACGAAGTTTTCGGCGTAGTTCATTTGCGCCACATCGAGCTTAGGCGCGAACTCGTCGACGAGGACCTGTTCATTCGAGAAGCCGCCCTTGAGGGCCTCGACTTTGAGGTCGATACCGGTCATGAAACGACTGAACGTCTCGTTATTGTTGTAACTCTCCCAGTTGTGCATGAACTTCTCGATGATGGTTTTTCCTCGTGGGATTTCGAGATGCAGCATGAGTCCATTGGGCTCGAGCAGTCGATGACACTCGCCGAGGATGCGCGGGAGAGCGGATTTCGAGGTTTCGTGCAGCACGATGTGCGACAGCACGAGATCGAACGAGCCGTCGGGGAAGTCCGTTTTCTCGGCGTTCTGTTGGCTGAAGTGTACGGGCACTTCGAGTGCTTCCGCTCGGGCATGCGCATAGCGCAGTACCGGGGCGGCGACGTCGATGCCGTACACCTGCGCGTCGGGAAAGGCGCGCGCCCAGACCACTGAGCTGTTCCCGATCGCACAGCCGAGATCGAGTATTTTCTTTGGCCTGAAGTCGGGGTGTTTTTCCCGCAGATAGGCGAGAAGAATATCGCCCATCAGGTTGTTCTCGGCACCGAGAGCGCCTCCCATGTAAAGGTTGATGCCCTTGTCGTAGACGACGCCCGCAGCGACGTCATCTTCGGTG
>JBIJCL010000086.1:0-7436 GCA_044344725.1 Steroidobacteraceae bacterium
TCACCCTAGGGTCGCCGCGCGCCGCACACCGCAACCGGCACGAAGATTTTCGTGCCGCTCCGAGGCGTCAACCGGCAGATTCGGCGTCTCGCGAGGCGCGTTTACGCTCGTGCTCCTTCAGGAAGCGCTTGCGTAGACGAATCGATTCCGGCGTCACCTCGACGAGTTCATCCTCGTTGATGAACTCGACGGCGTACTCGAGCGTCAGGGGGATGGGCGGCGTTAGCAGCAGCGCGTCATCCTTGCCGGCAGCGCGGACGTTCGTGAGCTTCTTTTCTTTGATGGGGTTCACGACGAGGTCGTTGTCTCGGCTGTGGATGCCGATGATCATGCCTTCGTAAACCTTCGAGCCGTGCTCGACGAAGAGTCGCCCACGCTCCTGCAGGGTGAAGAGGGCATAGGCCACGGCGGTGCCTTCTTCGTTGCTGATCAACACGCCGTTGTGCCGCTCGGGAATCTCACCCTTGACGATGTCGTAGCCATCGAAGATGTGGCTCATGAGTCCCGTGCCGCGGGTCATGGTCATGAACTCGCCCTGAAAACCGATGAGTCCGCGCGCCGGAATGCGATATTCGAGTCGCACGCGACCTTGACCGCGACCGGTCGGGTCGCCCTCGACCGTCATGTCGAGCAGCTCACCGCGACGCGTGCCGAGCTCGGACATGATGCTGCCCTGGTAGCCCTCGTCGATATCGATGGTGAGCGCCTCGAAGGGTTCCTGCGTCACGCCGTCGATCACACGCTTGAGCACTTGGGGTTTGCCGACGGCCAGTTCGTAGCCTTCGCGCCGCATGTTCTCGATGAGGATGGTCAGGTGCAGCTCGCCGCGACCCGATACGCGAAACACGTCGGCTTCGGCGGTATCTTCGACACGCAGCGCCACGTTGCTCTGCAACTCTCGGAGCAGTCGGTCGCGAATCTGTCGACTCGTGACGTACTTGCCTTCACGACCGGCGAGAGGCGAGGTGTTGACCTGGAACGTCATCGAGAGGGTCGGCTCGTCGACCTTGATGGGCGGTAAGCCCTCGGCATTTTCAATGTCGCACAAGGTGATGCCGATATTGACGTCTTCGATGCCGGTGACGGCAACGATATCGCCTGCCGACGCTTCCGCGACGGGAAAACGCTCGAGTCCGCGGAAACTCAAAATCTGGCCGATCTTGCCCGTCCCGCGATCTTCATCGCCCCAGCGCAGAGCGACGGTGCGGCCCGATTTGATCGTGCCGCGCCGAATACGGCCGATGCCGATACGACCGACGTAGGGGTTGTAATCGAGCTGCGAAATCTGCAACTGCAGCGGAGCATCGACATCGGTCGGCGGTGCCGGCGCGTGAGCGAGGATGGTCTCGAAGAGAGCCGTCATGTCGCTCGCGGGCTTCTCGAGGTCGGCGGACGCCCAACCTTGCAGCGCCGAGGCGTAGATGATCGGGAAGTCGAGCTGCGCATCACTCGCGCCAAGTTTGTCGAAGAGTTCGAATGTGCGATCGATGACCCAGTTTGCGCGCGATCCGGGTCGGTCCACCTTATTGATGACGACGATCGCTTTGTGACCGAGGGCGAGCGCCTTGCGCGTGACGAATCGGGTCTGGGGCATCGGACCCTCGACCGCATCGACGAGCAGCAGCACGGCATCGACCATTGAGAGCACGCGCTCGACCTCGCCGCCGAAGTCGGCGTGGCCCGGGGTGTCGACGATGTTGATGCGGGTGCCCTGATATTCGATCGCGCAGTTCTTGGCGAGGATGGTGATCCCGCGCTCGCGTTCGAGATCGTTCGAGTCCATGACGCGTTCGGCGACGCGTTCGTGCGCGGCGAAGGTGCCCGATTGTTTGAGCAGACAGTCGACGAGAGTGGTTTTGCCGTGGTCGACGTGGGCGATGATCGCGATGTTGCGGATCGGGCGGGCGGTGGACATGGGGGGAATCGGGCTGGCCGCGGGGAGTAAAAGGGCGCGGAGCGTACCAGAGCCGCGCTGCGGTTGCGACCGCAAAGGGGGTTCGGCGTAGAATCCGCAGAGGTCAAACCTGCCCAACCGACCTTGGGAATTTTTAGGAGTCGTTCATGATCAAGGTTCGAAATGTGCTCGCGCGTTTTCTCGCCGTCCTCGTCGCCACGTCAGTGGCCGGCTCCAGCGTCGCCTCGGCCCAGGATGCCCGTGCGGCGCAGCAAGTGAAGCTCCGACAGTCCGCCTACACCGTGCTTGGGGCGCAGATGGGCCTCATGGGGGCGATGGCCTCGGGCAAGGCGCCCTACGATGCCAATACCTTCCGCGTGGCCGCCGAGCGCGCGTCCGCGATGGCCAATTACGTTCCCGAACTCTTCCCGGCCGGCTCCATCACCCCGAACAGCAAGGCCAAGGCCGAGCTGTGGCAGCAGTCGGCGGATTTCCAACGCCTGATGCGCGACATGCAATCGAAAGCCACGACGCTCGCCAACGTCGCGCGCGGCGGTGATCTCGAGGCCATCAAGCCGGCGTTCGGCGCGGTTGGCGCAAGTTGCAAGGCTTGTCACGACAAGTACAAGGCCGACTGAACGTCGACGCTCGATTGAGTATCGAAAACAAGACACGCGAGGGGATCCATTACGTCGTGTCGGGGCGGCAGCACGCCCCGGCGCTCGTATTGCTGCATCCGCTTGGCGCGAACAGTGGCACGTGGCAGGCCCAGCTCGCCGAGTTCGAGCGGTTTTTTCGCGTGATCCGAATCGACTTGCGCGGTCATGGGGGATCGCAGCTCGAGGAGGGCGCGCCGCGACCGTGTCGCATCGAAGATCTCGCTGCCGATGCGCTCGGGGTGCTCGATGCCGTCGGAGTTGATCGTGCGCACTGGTGCGGGTTGTCGATCGGCGGGGTCATTGCCCTGCAGGTGGCGGTGACGGCACCACGGCGCGTGCTGCGGCTCGTGCTCGCCAATACGGCCGCAAGTTTTCCGCCGGCGTCCAATTGGGACGAACGCATCGAGACTGCGCGATCGCGAGGGCTCGCCCCGTTGTTCGCCGCCGTTCCCGAGCGTTGGTTCACCTCCTCGTTCCGCGAGCGTGAAACGGCCGAGATCGAACGCATCATGGGGCTTTTCGGTGCCACTCAGGTCAAGGGGTACATCGAGGCGTGCAGTGCGTTGCGCGACGTCGACCTGCGTCCTCGCCTCAGCGACGTCCAAGCGCCGACGCTCGTGATCGGCAGCGCGCAGGATGTCTCGACACCGATCGAGCGCGCCGAAGAGTTGGCGGAGGGCATCAGCGGCGCCGATCTTCTGGTGCTCGATGCCGCACATCTCTCCAATGTCGAGCAGGCGGCGGAGTTCACCGTTGCCGTCGCCGATTTCCTGCGCGACTGAGTGTGACCACCGACCTGTCTGGCTCCTACCTGCCGTTCTGGATCGGCGGCGCCATCCGCGGTCGATTGCGACGCGACGTGGCGCAGGCTTTGAGTGGTTTCGACGGCATCGAGACGGCGGACATCGGATTCAAGCTGCGCGAGCGAGGCACCTCGCGGACGGCGCGCAGCACGGCGCTGCAAGCGCTCGCCTTGCAGCTGCGTAAGCTCGGACTCATCGCCGATTGGCGTAACGAATTGTCTGCGCTGCTCGATGAGTCGGGCGTCGAGATCGCGCGCTGCGAGCGCGGCGCGTTTCGATCACTCGGCCTGCAGAACCGTGCGGTGCACGTGAATGGCTATCGTGCCGATGGGCGTGTTTGGGTGGCCAGGCGCAGCGATCTCAAGCGGGCCGATCCCGGCAAGCTCGACAATCTCGCGGCGGGTGGGGTCTCGGCCGGTGAATCTCCACGGCGCACGGCGCTGCGCGAAGCATGGGAAGAGGCCGGGGTACCGGCAAGGCTCGCGCGTCGCGTCGATTTTCCTGGGATGGTCATTCGCAGCGTGCGCGAGACGACGTTCGGCGTGCACGACGAGCTCGTGATCGTCGCAGACCTCGATCTGCCCGAAGAATTCGAGCCCGCGGGCCGCGATGGCGAGGTCAGTGAATTTCTGTGTCTGTCGGTCGCCGAGGCCGAATCGGCACTCGATCGCGGCGAGTTCACGATCGAGGCGGCACTGGCCTTGCGGGAGTCGCTTGAGCGGCGAGGCGTTGCAACGCTTCGCCGGTGACGCGGTGGGGTACCCACTCGGTGAGACCCTGCGCCCCCAGTGATTCGTAGAACTTCCTCGCCGGCGTGTTCCAGTCGAGTACCGCCCATTCGAGCCGGGCGAGGTTCTCTTCGACGCAGCGGCGGGCCAGGTTGACGAGCAGGGCCTTACCGATGCCACGACCGCGCATGCCGGGACGCACGTAGAGATCTTCGAGGTAGAGTCCGTGTCGGCCGCGGAAGGTCGAGAAGTTGTAGAACCAGAGTGCGAAGCCCGCGACGGTGGTGGTCCCGCCCTCGGTCCACTCTGCGACATCGGCGAACACCTTCGGTGCAAACGTGTCCGAGGGCGAGCCGAAAAGGGCGCGCTCGAGCGAGGCCGCCGTGGCATCGACCTGATCGAGCAATTTTTCGTACTCGGCGAGCTCGCGGATGAGTCCGAGCAAGGTGCTTGAGTCGTCCCGTCGAGCCGGTCGAAGGGTGAGCATTTGACCTCCGGTATACTCCGTCATTCTCGCACGAGATATTCAGGGAGTTCGACATGCAGATCAAAGGCAAGACGGTCATCATCACGGGCGGCGGTCGCGGTATCGGACGCGAAATGGCCAAGAGCTTTGCCGAGCGTGGCGCGAACCTCGCACTCTTCGATCTCAACCAGGTCGATCTCGACGAAACGGCGCGCCTCTGTGCGGCCCACGGCGTTCAGGCGCGCGGTTATCTCGTCAACGTGACTCAAGAAGCGACGGTGACCGCCGGCATGGATGCCGTCGCAGCCGATTTCGGCGGCATCGACGTCCTCATCAACAATGCGGGCATCGTCAAGGATGGCCTGCTCATCAAATCGAAGGACGGTGCAGTCACGGGCAAGATGACGCTCGACCAGTGGCAGGCGGTCATCGACATCAACCTCACTGGCGTATTTCTTTGTGGTCGCGAGGCCGCCGAGCGCATGGTCAAGCGCGGTCAGGGCGGGGTGATCATCAACATCTCGAGTGTGTCGCGTCACGGCAATCCGGGTCAGACGAACTATTCGGCCACCAAGGCGGGCGTGGCAGCCATGGCCGAGGTTTGGGCCAAAGAATTGGCACGCTACGGCATCCGGACGGGCTCGATCGCCCCGGGCTACACCCGAACCGACATCCTCGCTGCGATGCGTCCGGAGATTCTCGACAAGCTCACGGCTCAGGTGCCGTTGCGTCGTCTCGGTGAAGCGAGCGAAATCGCCCACGCGGCGATCTTCATCGTCGAGAACGATTTCTTCACGGGCCGCTGCGTCGATGTCGACGGCGGCATGAGGATCTGATCGCTTTGTCGGTGAGTCCGTCAGGCGCTGCGCACGAGGCGCAGTAACTCGTCGGGCGTGCGCAGTCCGTCGGGGCCGGCAGCACCGTAGCCCCAGGTCGCCGAAAAGAATCGCAGGCCGTTGCCTTCGGCGGCGCTGCGGTCTTCGGCTGAGTCGCCGACCATCCAGGTTTGCGGCGATGCGAGAGATTCGCGCTGCATCACTTCGTGCACGAGGGCGCGCTTGTGCGGCGCGGCCGGCTCGAGCGCATCGAGCGCGTAGATCCCCTTGAACCATCGCGTCCATCCGAGGTGATCGAGGATCAGCCGGGTCGGTACGATGCGCTTGTTCGTCACGATATGCAGCGAGATTCGATGCTCGGCGAGCCCCTCGAGCATGGACGTCACGCCGGGATAGACCTCGGTCTGGCGATAACCCCCGCCGTCGTAGGCCTCTCGGTAAGCCGCGGTGAGCTTCATGATCACCGCGGGATCTTCGGTGCCCGCGAGCGTTGCGAGCGTTTTCGGCAACGGTGGGCCGATGAGACTCGGTGCGAGCGGTACGGCGGGCTGCAGACCTTCACGCGTTAAAGCGAGCTCGAAACCAGCGAGGATGCTTCGGGCGGAATCGATGAGCGTTCCGTCGAAGTCGAAGAGAATCGCCTGCGGACTCATGTGGTCTGCACGCTCACGAGGCGAACTGCAGCGCGGCGAGCCGCGCATAGAGCGGATTCGAGGCGATCAATTCTTCGTGGCTGCCGGTCGCGATGATGCGGCCGTGATCCATCACGACGATGCGATCGGCTTTGAGTACGGTCGCGAGACGATGCGCGATGATGATCGTGGTGCGTGTGGCCATGAGTTGCTCGAGCGCCTGCTGCACCACGCGCTCGCTTTCGGCATCGAGTGCGCTCGTGGCCTCATCGAGCAGCAGCAGCGGTGGATTTTTCAAAATCGCTCGCGCGATCGCGATGCGCTGCCGTTGTCCGCCCGATAGGCGAGTGCCTCGTTCACCGAGGAAGGTCTCGTACCCGTCGGGCAGCGCGCGGATGAACCCATCCGCCGCCGCCGCGCGCGCTGCCGCTTCGACTTCTTCGTCGGTGGCGTCTGGGCGACCGTAACGGATGTTCTCTCGGGCGCTCGTGCCGAAGAGCACGGTGTCTTGCGGCACGAGACCGATGCGTTGGCGGACGACGAGCGGGTCGGCTTCGGCGATGTTGACGCCATCGAGTCGCACGCGACCGGACTGGGGGTCATAGAACCGCAGTAGCAACTGGAACGTCGTGCTCTTGCCCGCGCCCGAGGGTCCGACGAAGGCCACCGTCTCGCCGGGAGCGATGTCGATCGAAAAGTCGTCGAGAGCAGGTGTTTCGGGCCGGGAAGGGTAGTTGAAGCGCACGCTCTCGAAGCGCACGTGTCCGGCTTTCACTCCGGGCTGGAGGGTGGGCATCGGCAGGGGGTTGGGCGGAGCGACGATGGCGGGCGTCGCTTGCTGCAGTTCGACGAGGCGCTCCATCGCACCTGCCGCCCGTTGAACTTCGCTCCACATTTCGCTGAGCGAAGCGGCGGCGACTCCGGCGTAAACCGCAAAGAGCAGGAACTGCACGAGTTCACCGCCCGTCATTTCTTTGGAAAGCACCTGGTGCGCACCGAACCACAGCACGATCGTGATGGCGGCGACGACGAGTGTGGTCGACAGCGCCGTCAACCAGGCGCGGACACGCGTGCGGACGACGGCGACCTTGAAACTCTCTTCGACGGCCGCGTCGTAGCGACGGGTATTGAGCGCCTCCAGCGTGAACGCCTGCACGGTCTGGATGGCGTTCAGCGTTTCGCCGGCGAGCCCGCTCGTATCGGCGATGCGATCCTGCGAGGAGCGTGACAATTTACGCAGCTTGCGACCGAGAGAGATCACCGGGACGATGACGGCCGGCATCGCGATCAGCATGAGCCCGAGCAGTTTGATGCTCGTGACCGCCATCATCACGGTGGCGCCGATGAGGTTGATGGTCGAGCGCAGAGCGATTGAGATGCCGACGCCCGAGATTGACTGCACGAGGGTGGTATCGGTG
>JBIJCL010000087.1:0-7364 GCA_044344725.1 Steroidobacteraceae bacterium
CATCACGCTGCGCCTGCGCGACGCACTGTCCCTCGTCGACATTCGGGTACTCGACCATTTGATCGTGGCCGGACCCGACACCGTCTCCCTCGCCGAGCGGGGTCTGCTATGAGCATCGGCGGGGGGTGAGTTGCCACCGGTCGGCGGGACTGGTATAAAAGCGGCCCTTTGCTCGGGGGCTAAGACCTCCGAGCGAGTCCAACCCACTGATTTACAAAGGCTTCTCAAGATGTCCCGCGTCTGCGAACTCACTGGAAAGCGCCCCACCACGGGTAACCGCGTCTCGCACGCGAACAACAAGAAGCGTCGCCGCTTCCTGCCGAACCTGCACACGCAGCGTTTCTGGCTCGAGGGCGAACAGCGCTGGGTCTCGCTGCGCGTCAGCACGAACGCCCTGCGTACCATCGAGAAGAATGGCCTCGACGCGGTGGTCGCCGACCTTCGCGCCAAGGGCATGAAGATCTGAACGACGGAGTACCCAAGCCATGCGCGAAAAAGTGAAATTGCTTTCCTCCGCCGGTACCGGTCATTTCTACGTGGCGATGAAGAACAAGCGTCTTCACCCCGAGAAGATGGACGTGAAGAAGTACGACCCCGTCGTACGAAAGCATGTGTCCTACAAGGAAACCAAAATCAAATAAGTCCGCTCGCGTGCCCTCGGCACGCTCCTGCGGTTCGACAAGGCCTGCCATTGTGCAGGCCTTTTCGTTTAACGTGACCGGCGAATGCCAGAGCTTCCCGAAGTCGAGACCACCCGACGAGGCATCGAACCTCATGTCGAGGGACGACGCGTCGTCGAGCTCGCGGTGCACGAGCCGCGACTGCGCTGGCCCGTTCCCTCGAGCGTCGCCCCTGCCGTGCGTGACGCCTCGATCGTCGGTGTACGTCGTCGCGCGAAATATTTGCTGATCGACCTCGACTGCGGCGCATCGCTCATCCTGCATCTCGGCATGTCGGGCAGCCTGCGCGTCCTGCCTGCCGACACGCCGCGACTCAAGCACGATCACTTCGACCTGAAGCTCGACTCGGGACGTACCCTGCGTTTCAACGATCCGAGACGGTTCGGGTCGCTGCATCTCGTCGAGGGCAACGCTCTCGATCACCCCTTGCTCGCCTCGCTCGGCCCCGAACCTCTCGAGAAGACTTTCGATGCGGACTATCTTTGGCGGGCATCGCGAGGGCGAAAAGTTGCCGTAAAACCTTTCTTGATGAATGCACACATCGTCGTCGGTGTCGGCAACATCTATGCGAGCGAAGCGCTATTCCGCGCGGGCGTGAGACCGGGACGTCAGGCCCGTCATCTCAAGCGCGAGGAAATCGTGCGTATCGTCGAGTCGATCAAAGTCGTACTCGCACAGGCGGTCAAGGTCGGTGGCACCACGCTGCGCGATTACGTGGGCGCAGACGGCAGTCCCGGATACTTCAGACAAAAACTGTTCGTGTACGAGCGGGCCGGCGAACCGTGCCGACGTTGCGGCGATCTCGTGCGACAGCGCGTGCAGGCTCAACGCTCGACCTACTGGTGCCATACGTGTCAAAGCTGACGTCACGACCCACTCGCGCAACGCTCGTCAAATATTTCTCGAGCCGGGATCCCGTGATGGCTGCGCTCGTCGAAACTGCAGGCCCGTTCACTCTACGTCCCGTCGAATGCGCCTCTCCTTTCAGGCACCTCGCCGAGGCGATCATCTCGCAGCAGATCAGCGGCAGCGCCGCGACTGCGATACTCAAGCGTTTCGTCGCGCTGTTCGACACCGAAGGTGATGATTTTCCTGAGCCGGACGCCGTGCTCGCCGTCAAAGAAAACCGGCTTCGCAGCGCCGGGCTCTCAGCGGCGAAAGTGACGGCGATTCGTGATCTCGCGCTCAAGAGCGAGCAAGGGATCGTCCCGGACACGAAGACGCTCACCTCTCTCGAAGACGCGGACATCGTCGAGCGACTGACGGTAGTCCGAGGCATCGGTCCGTGGACGGTGCAGATGATGCTGATGTTCCAGCTGGGTCGACTCGACGTTCTGCCGGTCGCCGACTACGGCGTGCGCAACGGATTTCGCATCGCGTACCGATTGCGCGATCTGCCTACGCCGAGTGAGCTCGCCCGTCAGGGAGAAAAATGGGCGCCCTACCGCTCGGCTGCAGCGTGGTATCTGTGGAGAGCCGTCGACCTCGAGAAATCGAGGATCGAATGGGCGAGGCCCAAGATCAGGCTTTGGCGAGCGCCGCCTCGCGGTGACGCTTCAGTGCGTCGACGACGATCGGGTGCACGAACTCGCTGACATTTCCGCCGAGCGCGGCGATCTCGCGCACGAGCGTCGACGAAATGAACGTGAACTGTTCTTTGGGCGTCATGAAGACCGTCTCGATTTCGTGGTCGAGGTGCCGGCTCATGTTGGCGAGCTGAAATTCGAATTCGAAGTCCGAGACTGCCCGAAGACCGCGGATGATGACGTTGAGTCCGTTCTTGCGCGCGAAGTCGACCGTGAGCTCGGCGTATCCATGGACCTCGACGTTGGGGACGTCGGCGAGCACCGCCTTCGCCAACTCGACGCGGGTCGCCAAAGAAAAGCGCGGCGCCTTGCTCGGATTGGCCGCGATGGCGATCACCACTCGATCAAAGATACTGGCAGCACGACGCACGAGGTCGTGATGACCGTTGGTGATCGGATCGAAAGTGCCCGGGTAAAGGGCGTTCCGCTTCTTGTGTGCCACGTGATCTCCCACCCGGCGTTCAGGCTGCCGGCTCCGCGCGACGCAGCAGATGATACCCGACCTCTCCTGCGGTGCCGTCACGCCAGGCGGTCCAATGCCCGGGCAGCCGATCGGGCGGGTTGCGAACCGGCATTTCGAGGTAGAGATAGGCCCGAGGCGCAAGCCAACCTCCGGCCTCGAGACGATCGGCGACGGTCTGCCACAGGCCGGCCGCGAACGGTGGATCGATGAACACGACGTCGAACGGGGGCTGTGAGGCCGGCTTCACGCCGGCGAGAACCTGGAGTGCATCCGCGCGTTTTAGAACATAACCGCCCGGATCGGCCTTCCAGTCGACGAGTCGTTCGCGCAGCGCGTCGATCCCGCGCGCATCACTGTCGACGAACTCGACGAAGGCGGCGCCGCGAGACAGCGCCTCGAGACCGAGTGCGCCACTTCCGGCGAAAAGGTCGAGCACTCGGGCGCCGCGGATCACGGGAGTCAGCCAGTTGAACAAGGTCTCCCGCACGCGGTCGGGCGTGGGGCGGATGTCGGGGCCCTCTGGAAAACGCAGGCGACGCCCGCGCCACATTCCGGCGATGATGCGCAGCTCCCGTGATTTGCCATCGCTTCTGACCATTTGCGGCGCAGGGTAGCCTAAAATCCGCCCCCGCATGGCCAGCGAATCCAAGCTTGGGTTTTTCCAACGACTCAAAGATCGTCTGACCCGCCCCGGCGGTGGCCTCGGCGCGGGACTCGCCCGCCTGTTCGGCGCTCGGCGTATCGACGCCACGGTACTCGAAGAACTCGAAACCCGACTGCTCGCTGCCGACGTCGGCGTGACCGTCACCGAAGAATTGCTCGAGGGGTTACGCGCCCGCGTCGCCCGACAGCAACTCGACGACGTCGATGCCCTGCTTGCCGCGCTGCGTAGCGACATCACTGCGATGCTGACACCCGTAGCCAAGCCGTTGGTCGTCGATCGCAGTGCGAAGCCGTACACCATCTTGGTCGTTGGCGTGAACGGCTCGGGCAAGACCACGACCATCGGAAAACTCGCGCATCGACTCGGGCAGCAAGGTCTGCACGTGGTACTCGCCGCGGGCGATACGTTCCGCGCGGCAGCCGTCGAACAGATCGGAATTTGGGCGGGACGCACCGGCGCAGAGCTCATCGCGCAGCAGACCGGTGCCGACCCGGCCGCAGTCGCCTTCGATGCCTTGAGTGCCGCCCGCAGCCGCAACGCCGACGTGCTCATCGCGGATACCGCAGGCCGACTGCAGGCGCAGTCGCACCTGATGGAAGAACTGCGCAAAATTCGGCGTGTGATGGGCAAGGTCGACCCGTCGGCTCCGCACGAAGTACTGCTGGTGCTCGATGCCAACCAGGGCCAAAATGCGCTCGCGCAGGCCATCCAGTTTCATGAGGCCGTGGGCGTCACCGGGCTCGTGCTCACCAAGCTCGATGGCACCGCAAAAGGTGGAATCGTCCTCGCCATCGCAAAACGTCTCGGATTGCCGATACGGTTCATCGGCATCGGCGAAGGCGCGGAAGATTTCGGCGAATTCGATGCGGCCGCCTTCGCCGCAGCGCTCGTCGAAGGGCGAAATTCGGAAGCCGTCTCGGCGGCGGGGAATGAGGCATGATTCGGTTCGATCACGTTTTCAAGCAGTATCCGAACGGACGCGAGGCACTGCACGACGTCTCCTTCGAAGTGAAAGCAGGAGAATTCGTGTTCCTCACGGGTCGCTCCGGCGCGGGAAAAAGTTCGGTGCTCAAGCTGCTGACACTCATCGAGCGGCCCACTCGCGGGACCGTCACGGTCAACGGACAAGAAACGAGCGAACTGCCGGCGCGAGCTGTCCCGGCCTATCGGCGTAGGCTCGGCATCGTCTTTCAGGACCATCAGCTGCTCATGGATCGACCCGTCTACGACAACGTCGCGTTGCCGCTGATGGTGTCGGACACGCGCTTTCGAGATATCGACAAACGCGTTCGCGCCGCACTCGATCAAGTGGGCTTGCTCGGAAAAGAGCGGGTGTCGCCGGCAGAGCTCTCCATCGGTGAGCAACAGCGCATCGGTATCGCACGCGCAGTCGTGGCGCGACCCACCTTGCTCATCGCGGACGAGCCGACGGGAAATCTCGATCACGGCCTCGCACGCGAAGTGATGAATTTGTTCCGCAGATTTCAAGACGTCGGGGTAACGGTCCTCATCGCCACCCACGATATGGCGCTCGTCCGTGAGTTTGCGCAGCGCGAAATCCTCATCGACGAGGGGCGCGTGTTCAGCGCGACGCCACCCGATCCGGGATCCGGGGCCGGCCCCAGCTTGGGCAAGGGAGTCGCGGCATGATTTCGCCCGGTACCTATTTTTCGCGACACGCCCAGGCCTTGTTGTCGGCTTTCGGTCGATTGATCCGCCAGCCGCTCGGCACCCTGCTGACGGTCTTCGTGATCGCCATCGCGCTGACGCTACCCTCGACACTCTGGCTGCTCTTCAAAAACGCCCGGATCGCAGCCGGTGACGTGACGGATTCCATCGAGCTCTCAGTGTTCTTCAAGACCGATGTGGCTCTCGAGAAAGCCGAGCAACTCGCTGCGGCGGCCCGTCAGCGCACGGGAGTCGGCGAGGTCACCCTCGTCGCAGCCGATGAAGCCCTCGAAGAGTTCCGTCAGTACTCCGGCTTCGGGGCGGCACTCGATGCGCTGCAGGGCAACCCCCTGCCCCACGTGATCACCATCCGACCCGAAGCGTCGTACGCCAACCCTCAGGGAGTCGAGTCGCTCAAGCGCTATCTCTCAGCGTGGCCGGAAGTCGAAACGGTGCAGTTCGACGGCGAGTGGGTCCGGCGGCTGACCGCCATCCTCGATCTATTGCGCAATGTGGCGATCGTCTTCGCGATCGTGCTCGGGGTCGGCGTACTCGCCCTCGTCGGCAATGCCATCCGACTGGAAATCCGCGCCCGTCGATCCGAGATCCAAGTCACCAAATTGGTGGGCGGAACCAATGCGTTCGTCCGTCGCCCGTTCTTGTACGAAGGTGCGATCTTCGGGCTGCTCGGGGGCACCGCTGCCGTCGGCATCGTCAGTCTCGCGGTCGCAGGTTTGCTCGAGCCTGTCGGTCGTCTCGCCTCTCTTTACGGGGGACGATTTGCGCTTTCAGGGGTCGAGCCCCTGGAAGCCCTCGTCCTGATCTTCGGCGGGGCGCTGCTCGGGGTGCTCGGCGCGTGGCTGGGAGCTGCCCGGCTGATCGCACGTATTGAGGCTCGCGGCTGATTAATTCACTAGTGAATCAATAAAGGCCGTTTCGCATTTATTGATTTTCTGGTGGCTCGAATGAACCTCGTAAGGGATTAGCACTCAAAAATGCCGAGTGCTAATATTTGGCCCGAGGTTCACCGTCATGACATCCCAAGTCCTCGCCACGCGCTACTCCGATCTCGCGCTGACCGGCCCGCTCGGCAGCCTCGATGCGTATCTCGATCGCGTCTCGAAGGTGCCCGTGCTGTCGCGCGAAGACGAGCAAGAACTCGCGCGACGCTTCCGCGATCACGGTGATGTCGATTCCGCTCGCGCACTCGTGCTCTCGCATCTTCGCTTCGTGGTGCACATCGCCCGCGGCTATGCTGGTTACGGACTGCCGATGGGGGACATCGTCCAGGAAGGCAATTTGGGTCTGATGAAGGCGGTCAAACGTTTCGATCCCGACATCGGCGTGCGCCTCGTTTCGTTCGCCGTCCACTGGATCCGTGCCGAGATCCACGAATACGTCCTGCGCAACTGGCGCCTCGTAAAAGTGGCCACTACGAAAGCGCAGCGCAAACTGTTCTTCAACCTTCGCCGCCTCAAGAAAAACCTCTCGTGGCTCTCCCCGGAAGAGACTCGGACCGTGGCGACGGAACTCGGCGTGTCAGAACGCGAAGTCACGGAAATGGAGCGGAGGCTCGCCGCCCGGGATCTGTCTTTCGATCCGATGGCGCTCGACTCCGAAGAAGACGAAGCGCACGCGCCTGCAGCCTACCTCCCCGCCCCCGACGCCGATCCGGCCGACCAGGTGGAGAGCGAAGAGTGGGAAGACGATCAGCACGCTCGCCTCGTCACGGCGATGCAGTCACTCGATGAGCGCAGCCGGGATATCGTCAAAAGCCGTTGGATGGCCGGCGATGCGGAAAAAGCGACCTTGCACGATCTCGCCGCGAAATACGGCGTGTCGGCCGAGCGAGTCCGTCAACTCGAAGCCAATGCCATCAAGAAGCTTCGCGGCTTGATGCTCGAGCCAGCCTGAGGCGCATTCACCGCCCAAGATCGTTCGGGCACCCTGAAAATCTTTGATCGTCAGTCGACGCCGGTCTCCGGCGCCGGGGGCGTCGTCGCTCGGCTGTAGCCGCGCGGCCTGATGGCCACCGTATTGACGATGCGCGTACAGCGTCGACCATCGCTCAGATAGAAGCCGTATTCGAACGACGGCGTGGCGCGCTGGTCTCGAGCCAGTGTTTCCCGAATTTGCGACTCGAGCTCGACGGGAAACTCGAATCTGAGTTCGAGGTTGGTACTGCCGCCGAGCTCGAAATCGACGGACAGGCCCCGCGTCCAGGTCGAATAACCCGGAAAGACGCGTGCGCAGGCGAGCGCGGCGATCGGGTCGGCGAGCGCCGCCTGAAACCCGCCGAACAT
>JBIJCL010000088.1:0-7353 GCA_044344725.1 Steroidobacteraceae bacterium
GTTATCAGCAGGCGTACCAGGCCAATGCTCAGGTCATCCAAACCGCTAGCCGCATCTTCGATGCGCTGCTGCAGCGACTCTAACGGAATAGCTCATGCGTGTATCGACCGGAATGATCTACAGCCAGCTTACCGAGAGGATGAGCGACAACTCGGCCGAAATGGCCAAGATGCAAGCTCAGCTATCGCTCGGTACGAAGTTCACGCGGCCGTCGGAAGGACCGGACAAAGTGGCCCGAATCCAGGCGCTGGAGAGTCGGTTGAAGCGACTCGACACCGACGTCGAATCGATCTCGCGTGCTCGCATCGGCGTCGATGCGCAGGCCAAAGCACTGCAGGCAGCGAGCGAACTCATGGATCGACTGAAGGAAGTCGCCTTCCAAGCGGCCAATACCGCGATCGGGGAGGGCCGCCGGCAGGCGCTGGCCGAAGAGGTGGATTCGATCAAGCGATCACTCGTGGATATTGCGAACACTCGCGATGCCGACGATCGATACGTCTTTGCAGGCATCAATTCTTCGGAGCCGCCGTACACCCTGCAAGGCGACGGTACGGTGGTGTACACCGGCGCGGCCGCGCCGCTGCGGGTGCGAGTAACCGATGTCGGTTACGAGGATGTCACGGTCTCCGGGCCGACGGTGTTCAAGGCCGTCAAGAACGGCGCGCTGACCACGGGCTTCTTCGAGGTCATCAACAGCCTCTCGAGCTCGCTCGGCACCAACAACGAATCGGAGCGGGTCCAAGCGCTCGCCCAAGTCGATCAGCTCGTCAGCGATTCGAGCGCGGTACTCGCCCGGGTGGGCGGTACCCAGCAGCGATTGCAATTGATCGAAGAGCAAGCCGTCGAAACCAAGTTGCGCGCCCAGGAGACCCTGTCGTCGATTCGTGATCTCGATTACGCCTCCGCATTGACCGAACTGCAGAAGCAGGAAGTGTTGTTGCAGGCATCCCAATCGATGATGGCTCGTATGGCGCAGCTGTCGCTGCTCGAAGTGTTGCGGTAACGGACGCTGATCAATGACTACCGCAAACGTACTCACCAGCCTCGGCGCCGCAGATCTCGACACCAAGCAGTTGGTGACGGATCTCGTCAATGCGGTCAAAGAACCGCGCCAGAAGCAAATCGACACCAACAAAACGAAGGCGGAAGTCGCCGTTTCGAGCTTGGGTCTATTGAAGAGTGCGCTTTCGAATCTTCAGGCTGCGGCTACGGAGCTCGGCAGTGTCGGCAAGCTGAACAAGCTCAGCATCTCGAACTCGAATTCCGGTGTGGTCGTCGCCGAAGCGGGAAGTTCCGCAGTGGCTTTGCCCGGAAATCACTCGATCAAGGTGACGACGCTCGCCCAACCGAAGCGCATCGCCTCGGGAGGATTTGCGAGCAACAGCACGGTGCCGAACCCTTCTGCGTACGATATCAAGCTCTACAAAGCCGACGGCACGCTCGACAAAACCGTCGCCATCACCGCCAACACCAGCGTCTCTGGCATCGTCTCGGCGATCAACGCTTCGGGAAGCAGCGTCAAGGCGACGCTCGTCAACACCGGCTCGGATTACAGGATCGTCCTCGAAGGAGCATCGGGCGCCAGCAATTCGTTTACGGCGACTTTGCCTGCCGTGACTGGAGTGCCGAGTGCCTTTAGTCCCGGTGCGACTACGCTGCAGATGGATAACGTCGATGGCATCTGGGTTGGCAGCGCGATATCGGGAACAGGAATTCCTGCGGGCACGACCGTAACCGCGATCAACGCGACGACCAAGCAGATCACCTTGTCGCAAGCGACGACAGATTCGTTCTCAGGTAGCTACACCTTCGGCGGTCTATTTCCGACCACGCTCCAGACGGCGCAGGATGCCGCGTTCACGATCAATGACATTCCGATGACGCGCTCGAGCAACGTCGTCACGGACGCGCTCGACGGCGTGACGCTGAAGCTCAACAGCACTTCGGCAACCGCCGTTCAGCTCGGTGTGTCATTTGATTCCACGGATATTGCTGCGTCGGCCAAGAATTTCGTCGCCGCCTACAACACCCTGATGGAATTCATTGGTCTCGCCACGGGACCTGAGATCAAGGATAACGATTTGTCGGCTACCCTCAAGGGCGATACCTCAGTGCGCGGGATCAAGAACACCCTGCGCGCCAAGCTCACGGCGAAATCCTCAAGCGCTAGCGGTACAGCCACCCACTGGAGCGTCATTGGCGTCTCGCTCGATCGCGCGGGCGTGCTGCAGTTCGACGAGGCCAAGTTCAAGTCGAGCTTCGAGAAGAATCCGACCGATATCGTGAAGGCACTTTCGAACAACGCCTCGGAGCCGTACCTTTATTCCGGATCGCCGAGCGGTCTCGCCGGCGACATGGCGATCGCCGTATTCGGACTCGTGCGAAGCACGGGAACGGTCGCCGACGTCGAAAAATCCTATCAAAACAAACTCAGTCGTATCGAGACTGAGCAGACCAAGCTCGACAAGCAGATCGAAGCGATCACTGCTCGCTACGAGAGACAGTTCTCAGCACTCAATGCTGTGCTGGCGGAATTCAAGGCGACCTCAAAGCGCCTCGATAGCACCTTCAACCGAAACAACGATTAATCCATGACGACTCATTCTGGAGAGATGACCATGACTCAGCCGATCACCAAATCCACGCCGGATCTCAACGAAAAACTCGCGGCTGCGCGTGGCTACGGCTATGCCCAACAGGCGCTCATGCAGGCCATCGTCGATGGGCGGCCGTCGCATGTGGTCACGCATGGACTCGACGTGGTGCGTACGACCGGTGCGATGTTCAACGGCAAGAACCCGATGGCGACGCGATTCGAAGAGGATCTGACGCCGCGCTTGATCGAGGATACGGCAGAGTTCCTTCGCTTGTTCGCCGTCATCAAGCAGACCGAGAAGCTGATCGGCGACTGGCTCGCCTCGTCGGAGCGCGAGGGCGTACCCACGGTGATTCATTATGTAGACCGTGCGCTCGGCATCGACGCCGATCCGCGCCACGACATCTTCGTCGTCGCTGGTGACGAGGCGACGATGGTCGCAGCCACCCTGCGTGACCGCGGTTACGTTCGCGTGCTCGAGTGGTCGGGTCTTGCCCGCGACGACGATTCGTCGCAACTCGATATCGCTCGTACGGATGCGGCCTTGGAGTCGATCCACGACCTTTCGATCTGCCGTCCGGGTCGGGTGTGGTTGCTGTGGGGCCCCGGCGCGCAGTGCCCCGAGTCGGCGAAGTCCGCACTTGATGAGCGTATGCGAAAAGCCTTCATGAATCGCAACACCGTCGGCAGCCTCGGCGAGCGTTGGGCGCAACAGTTCATCGCGAACATTCCGACGCTCGCGCAGCGGGGCAAGGATATTCGCGGATTGCAGAACGCCTTCGCCGGATGCGGCGCGGTCGTCGTCGGTGCGGGTCCCTCGCTCGATGAGTCGGTGGCCTGGATTCGCGATCAGAAAGTTCGACCGGTGGTGCTCTGCTCGTACAAAGCCGTCAAGGCGTTGGTACGCGGCGGCGTGACGCCGGACTTCATCGTCATGCTCGATCCGAAGCAGGGCGCCCACCATTTGGCAGATGTCGACCTGAGTGGCGTTGCAGGCATCATCACGGAGATCGCGGTGAACCCCGAGTCCCTCGGTCAGAGCGATGTTCCGGTCCTTCCGTATTGTTCGGGCAAAGATACCGAGAGCCTCATCAAGGCCTTCGGTGACACCGAGATTCCCATGATTCGTTCCGGTGGCAGCGTGATGCATGTCGCGCTGCAGGCGGCCCGAATCATGGGTTGCAGCCGGGTCTCGCTTGCTGGCGTCGATTTCGGTTTCCCGTCGGATCAGCTCTACGCGACCGGCGCGGGCGTCGGCGATGAGCTGATGCTGTCGGACGACCGTCGCAGTTATGTACGTCGGGCCAAAGATGGCAACGGCCGTTCGGGACTCCTGATCGGCGCGCTCGCCAACGACGGCGGCGTCATCCCGAGCACCATCGAACTCGATCACTACCGTGGCTGGACCGAGCAGTTCATCCGCGACTGTCATCGCAGTGGCCTGAAGTTCGACGTCTTCAACCTCTCGCGCACGGGCGCGCGAGTCGAGGGAGCCGATTTCATCGAACACCCGGCCCAGCACGTGGGTTCCGAGCTTGCGGCCGACGCGAAGTCGGTGGTCGCTGGCCTCGCGCCGCTGATGCCCGACACGTCAGGCAAGAGCTCCATCACCGCGCGTCTGCGCAGCAAAGCGAAGGCGTTGCGACAACTTGGAAAGACCTGTGACAAGGCGGTCGCTGCAGCGCGTGACGGCAAGGCCAGTGACATGAAGCTTTACGGACGCGTCGCGGAGCAGGCGATCGCTTGCCCTGAGGTGTCGTTGGTGCTGACCCGTCGATTGCAGGTCATCGACGATCAGGTCCGTCGCTCGACCGTCGATGTGCCCGAGCGTTTGCGTGAGCTCGCCGAGGTCGCAAGCGAAGAGGCCACCAAGGTCGCGGCGCTGTACGCCAATGCCGCGCGCCGCATGGCTCGCCGCTCGAGCGCGAGCGATCGCTAAGGAGTCATCCATCATGAACGATCACGTCAAAGATCTCGCGCCGATGCCGGAAGTCGCCGGCTCGGCGGAGTACCTCAAGTCTGCCTCGGCGGCCTTGAACGAAAAGCTCGCGGCGGCGCGCGCCTACCATGGCGCGCAGAGTGCGCTGATGCAGTTGATCGTCGACGGGGCCGAAGACGCGGCCATCGGCCATCAGCTGGTCGTGCTGCGTACCGCGCGGGCGATGTTCCAGGGGACCAAGCCGTTCGAGCAGCAGACCGACCCGAGAGATGTCGATCGCAGTGCCATCCATGCCACGCTCGCCTTTGTCGAGCTTCTGGTCGCCATCCGATCAAATGAGCAGCTCATCATGGAGTGGTTGCAGACGGCGGAACGGCCGTCACTGACGCCGATCGCGCAGTACGTCGACAAAGCGCTCGAAGTATCCGCCGATCCGCGCTATGACATCTATGTCGTCGCAGGGGAGCAGAGCGAGGAGATCGCCGATGCTCTGCGTGAGCGTGAGTGCATCCGAATTCTTCGATGGGACGAGCTGAGGGACGAAACGGCAGAGGATCCGGACACGATCGACGTCCGAAAAACTGATCAGGCCTTGACCCAGTTGCCTGAGCTTTCGGTCTGCCGTCCGCAGCGAGTGTGGTGCCTGTGGGGTATCGACGTGCATTGCCCGATGTCGATTCGGGAGGCGCTCGACGCCCGTCTGCGTAAGGTGATGATCAATCGAAACACCATCAACGCTCTCGGTGCGAGTTGGGCGAAGCAGTTCATCCGAAATCTTCCGAGTCTCGTTCGTCACGGACGCGATTCGATGAAGCTCGTCAATGCACTCAAGGGGTCGGGTGCGATCGTCATCGGCGCAGGTCCCTCGCTCGATACTCATATCGAATGGATCAAGGCGCAGACGCCGAAGCCTGTGATCATCTGTGCTTACAAAGCGCTGAAGTCGCTCTCCAAGCATGGCATTACACCGGATTTCGTCGCGATGCTCGATCCGAACCAGCAGGTTCGGCATATCGAGGGTGTCGATCTTTCCGGCATCGCCGGCTTCGTCGCCGAAGTGTCGGTGTGGCCGGAAGTGTTGGCGCGCGTTGATCGACCGATCCTCCCGTACTTCGCGGGCGATGGCACGCGGATCCTCTCCGAGGTGTTCGGCAAGGTGAAGTTGCCGACGATTCCGACGGGCGGCAGCGTATTCCACACGGGGTTGCAGATCGCCAAGCTGCTCGGCTGTACCGAGGTCACGATCATCGGTGCGGATTTCGGATTCCCGGACGATCGCCTCTATGCCGATGGCTCGGGCACCGGCGACAAACTCACCTTGGCGCCCGACAAACGCAGCTATCTGCGTCAACCGCTCGATCAGCGCGCACGAAAGGGCATCCTGATTCAGGCGACGGCCAACGATGGCTCGCAACTTGCGACGACGCTCGAGCTTGATGCCTATCGCCTCTGGACCGAAGAGTTCCTTCGCGACTGGCAGCGTCAGCAGCCGGAGGCGAAGTTCTTCAATCTCGCTCCGAAGGGTGCGCGGATCGAAGGCGCAGAGTTCGTCGAAGCGGCGGTACATCGTGCCTCGCCTGCGGTGGGTTGTGCGGTTTCCGTGACCGGAGACGCCCCGCACTTGGTTGCGCCCAACCGCATCAATCGCGGACTCGCTGGTCGACTGCGAAAGAAAATCGATCGACTTCGTGCGCTGCGCAAGGCTTGCGCGCGTGCCATCGGCGCCGCGCGAAAGAAGCCTGCGACCGACCTCTCGATGTACGGCGGAGTCGTCAAGCGCGCCTCGGCCTGCCCGGAGGTGTCGCTGCTGCTCAACAAGCAGTTGACCGAGCTCGACGAGCAAGCCAAGCGCACCACCATCGATGTGCCGCAACGCCTGCTCAGCTTGATCGAAGAGGCCGAACAGCAGGCTGCCGAAACCGCGGACTTGTACGCCGGTGTCGCCGCAGCCCTTGCGCAAAAACCGCAGGAGATCCACTCATGAAACCGCTTCGTATTTATGTAGGCTGGGACAGCCGCGAGGACATTGCCTATCAGGTGTGCAAACGCTCGCTTGAGCAGCACAGCTCGATCCCGCTACAGATCATTCCCATCAAGCAGGATGATCTCCGGACGCGAGGCCTGTACTGGCGCGGGCCCGATGCGCTGTCATCGACAGAGTTTTCATTCACTCGCTTTTTGACGCCATACCTCGCCGGCTACACCGGCTGGGCGGTGTTCGTCGATTGCGACTTCCTGTTCCGCAAAGATATCGCCGGGCTACTCGATTACCGAGACCCTTCGAAAGCGCTCTACTGCGTGAAGCACGACTACGTCCCCAAAGAAACCGTGAAGATGGACGGCCAGAAGCAAACCCAGTATCCGCGCAAGAACTGGTCGAGCTTTATGTTCATGAACTGCGGTCACGAGCAGGTGCAGACCCTGACCCCCGATGTGGTCAACAACGAGTCCGGTCTTTACCTACATCGCTTCAACTGGCTCACCGACGATGCGATCGGCTCACTGCCCGTCACCTGGAATTATCTCGAGGGCTGGCACACCGCTGCCGATTGCGAAGACCCCATCGCCGTGCATTTCACGCGAGGGGGGCCGTGGTTTGAGGAGTATCAAAGTGTGGAGTACGCCTCTGAGTGGAAAGTCACCGCGGAGTTGGTCGAGTCCCGCAATCCACATTCGGAGCGAATGGTCTCCCGGAGCACCAGCCACAGTGTCTTGGGTTCACCCTCAAATTAACGAGAATCGAAAACCAGACCTCGTAACGTTAAGCCGATAAGTCAATCTGATGCCGCAATCGCAAATGAGTACGTTTGTATTTTTT
>JBIJCL010000089.1:0-7300 GCA_044344725.1 Steroidobacteraceae bacterium
ATCAGAGGCCATCGAACTCGGACAGCGACTCGTCAATCAATCGCTTGCGGAGTTTGATCTCTCGCTCACCGATATCAGCGAAACCGCCCTCGCTGCCACGGCCGGTGAACTCGGCATGACGGACACCGACGAGCTTTTCGAAAAGGTGGGGCTGGGCGAGCGCCTCGCGCCTCTCATCGCACGTCGACTCGGGCCTGCCGCACCCTCGGCCTCGGCGACCGACGGCGGCGAAGCCGGCGAGAGCGCTCCTGCGCCGCTCGCGATCGCCGGAACGGAAGGACTACTCGTCAGTTACGCGCGATGCTGCTTCCCGGTGTCGGGAGATCCGATCCTCGCTTATCTATCGAGTGGGCGAGGCATCATCGTGCACCGCGAGGACTGCGCGAACGTCGACGACTATCGCAAGCACCCGGAAAAATGGATTTCTGTCGCCTGGGCCGAACAGCCTGGCCGGATGTTCGGCTGCGAACTGCGCGTCGAAGTGCAAAATCGCATGGGTGTTCTCGCCGCCGTGGCCTCGGCCATCGCCGGTACGGAAACGAACATCGATCACGTCGAGCTGGAAGAGCGCGACACCGACACCTCGGTGCTCATCTTCGAGGTACGCGTTCGAGACCGCCAGCATCTCGCGAGCGTCATACGGGTGATCCGCCGGATGCCCGACGTACTGCGGCTCTCGCGTACACTTGCGGTCAGAACCCGCGACGAGTAATCCGCGGCCGAAAATTCCAAGAGGTTCACGATATGACGCGACAAATCATCCAAACACCCGACGCACCTCAAGCCATCGGCACCTACTCGCAGGCCGTCAGAGTCGGTCCGACCGTCTACATCTCGGGTCAGATTCCGCTCGATCCCGCGACGGGCGAAATGGTCAGCGGCGATATCGAAGCCGAGATCCGCCGAGTCTTCGACAACTTGTCTGCCGTCGCCAAGGCCGCGGGCGGTTCACTCAAACACGCGGTGAGGGTCACGGTGTTCCTCACCGACCTCTCGAACTTCGCGAAGGTCAATGAAATCATGGCGACCTACTTCCCGCAGCCCTGGCCGGCACGCGCCGCGTTGGGTGTCTCGCAGTTGCCGAAGGGAGCGAGAGTCGAGGTCGATTGCATCCTGCACCTTGACTGAACCCCGAGAACAACGCCCGGTCACGGCGCTGCGCGGCGTAGGGGACGCGCTGGCGGCTCGACTCGCCGTGCTCGGCGTGACGACCGTACAAGACCTGCTTTTCGTCCTGCCCACACGGTACGAAGATCGTACCCGTGTCCAGCCTATCGGCTCGCTTCTCGCCGGTCATCGCGCGGTCGTCGAAGGTGAGGTGCAACTGACGGAGGTCGTCTACCGACGACGCCGGCAGATGTTGTGCCGCATCGCAGACGGCTCGGGCTTTCTCACCCTGCGCTTCTTCTACTTTTCGGGCGCACAACAGGAAGGTCTCGCACGCGGTACGCGTATCCGGTGTTTCGGTGAAGTGCGACGAGGTCCGCTCGGGCTCGAGATGGTTCACCCCGAATACCGAAGGATCTTCGACGACCGTGCCCCGCTCGAAGATTCTCTGACACCGGTTTACCCGGCGACCGAAGGTGTGAGCCAAGGCCGACTGCGGATGCTCATCAACATGGCGCTTCGTGAACTCGACACCGCGGGTGTACGCGACTGGTTACCGAGTTCAATCATCGCGCCGCTCGGCTTACCTCCTCTTCGCGATGCGTTGCGCTACGTCCATCGGCCTCCGGTCGACGCCGCCCTCGACGAACTCGAGGCTGGAAAACATCCGGCGCAACGGCGTCTCGCTTTCGAGGAGTTGCTCACGCATCAGACGGTGATGCGTCGACTCCGAGAGTCCTCGAGGACCGATCCGGCGTGGGCACTCGACGATGCTGATGGGCTCGAATCGCAGTTCATCGCGGCGCTGCCCTATTCATTGACGGGCGCCCAGCAGCGCGCGCTCGATGAGGTCGACGCCGATCTCGCTCGCGAGCGACCGATGGTGCGGCTTGTCCAAGGCGATGTGGGCTGTGGCAAGACCGTCGTCGCTGCGGCGGCGGCGGCACGCGCCGTGGGGAGCGGACGACAAGCGGCGCTCATGGCGCCGACGGAGCTGCTCGCCGAGCAGCATCAAAGAAATCTGGATGCCTGGTTCCGGCCTCTAGGTGTTACCGTGGGCATGGTATCGGGCTCGCAACCGGCCCGTACGCGTCGTAGTGCGCTCGAGGCCGTGGCATCCGGTGACGTGCAGATCGTGGTCGGCACCCACGCGCTCTTTCAGGAAGGCATGCAATTCCGCGACCTCGCGCTCGTCATCGTCGACGAACAACATCGTTTCGGCGTGCAGCAACGCCTGCGTCTCGCAGAAAAAGGACAGGCGAGCGGGCGTCACCCTCATCAGCTCATCATGACGGCGACGCCCATTCCGCGAACGCTGGCCATGACGGCTTATGCAGATCTCGACGTCTCGGTAATCGACGCCCTGCCTCCGGGAAGAACCCCGGTCAAAACAGTGGTCGCTGCGGAGACTCGACGGGATGAAGTCGTCGCAAGAATCGATGCGGCCTGTCGCGAAGGTAGTCAGGCTTATTGGGTCTGTCCGCTCATCGAAGAATCGGAGGAGTTGCAATGCCAGGCCGCCGAAGAAACCGCAGCCGTGCTTGCCGAGGCTTTGCCTCATCTGGTCGTCCGCCTCGTCCATGGTCGGATGAAGCCGCGCGAGAAGGACGCCACCATGATGGCGTTCAAAGCCGGAAAAATTCATCTGCTCGTCGCCACGACCGTGATCGAAGTCGGTGTCGACGTACCCAATGCCACACTCATGGTGATCGAGAACGCGGAGCGCATGGGTCTCGCCCAGTTGCATCAATTGCGTGGACGCGTAGGTCGCGGCTCGCGTGAAAGCGGCTGCGTACTGCTCTACCGCGCGCCGCTCGGTCCGCTCGCTCGGGCTCGACTCAATGCCATACGCGAGAGCAACGACGGCTTCGAAATCGCGCGGCGTGATCTCGAGTTGCGCGGACCGGGTGAATTGCTGGGTACGAAACAGACGGGTCTTGCGCGAATGCGGGTCGCGGATCTCATTCGCGATGCCGATCTGTTGCCGAAGGTGCAGGAGGCCGCCGAGATCCTGCTGTCGTCGCATCAAGATAGAATCGCGCCCCTGACCCAAAGATGGATCGGAACGGATGAACGATATGGCCGCATCGGCTGATTCCACGTCGCTGCCGCCTGCGGTGCCCGCCGCGGCGATGTGGCTGCCCGCGAGCGCGCTCAATTGCTATGTCGGCGATCATGCCATGCGCTCTTGGCTGCTCACCCCAGGATTGCTCACCCAACGTATTCGCGAAGCGGCAGGCGACGGATTCGCCATGCACTGCCTGCACGAGGGTTTGCTCGACGGAGAGCACATTCGCGAAATCGACATGTGTTGCGATGGCGTCGTCTGGATGTTCGCGCATACGCGCGTTCCCGTCGCAACGCTGAAAGCACAGCCGTGGCTCGGGCAGATCGGCACTCGGACCTTGGGGGAGGCGCTCGCAGATCGTCAGAATCTTCGGCGAGAGGATTTTCGCTACGCACAGCTTTACCCCGACAGCTGGCTCACCGAACGTGCGCTGCGACACGCACGACTTCCGCCGCAGCCCTTGTGGGTACGTCACTCTGCATTCAACGTGGATGGGTCTCCGTTCGATCTTTACGAAGCGTTTCTGCCGACCATCGGACGTCGCGGCGCTGATGATGTCCAACCCGCGCGTTGACGCGACTCCGCCGTGACTCCTGCCCTCAAACGACGCCTGCACGAATATGTATTGCTGACGAGGCTCAATCGTCCGATCGGAACACTGCTGCTGCTATGGCCTGCACTCTGGGCGCTCTGGCTCAGTGCTGGCGGTATACCGGATCCCCTCATCCTGACCGTGTTCGTGCTCGGCACACTGCTCACGCGCTCTGCCGGCTGCATCATCAATGATTTCGCGGACCGGAATTTCGACCCGCATGTCGAGCGCACCCGTGATCGGCCCCTCGCTGCGCGGCGCATATCACCCTACGAAGCCATTGCCCTCTTCGTGGCACTGATGCTGCTCGCGTTCATCTTGGTCCTGCAACTCGATACGAAAACCGTGTTGTTCTCGCTCGTCGCCGCAGGTCTGCTGGCCACCTACCCGTTATTCAAAAGATTCTTCCCGGCGCCGCAGCTCTACCTCGGTCTCGCCTTCGGTTGGGCAGTGCCGATGGCTTTCATGGCAACGCAGGGGGAAGTGCCGCAGGTCGCCTGGCTCGTCTTCGCCGCCACCGTGATCTGGGCCGGCATCTACGACACGTTTTACGCCATGGTGGATCGTGACGACGATCGACGTATCGGCATCAAATCGACTGCCCTGCTCTTCGGTCGTCACGATTTGCTCATCATTTCTTTGTTACAGACGTCGATGCTCGCGATACTCGCGCTGGTCGGCCTGCTCGCCGACTTAGGATGGATTTATTTCCTGAGCGTCGCGGCGACCGCGGGGCTCTTCGTCTCGCAGACTTGGTCTGCCCGAGGTCGGGGCCGCGAGGCCTGCTTCCGCGCCTTTCTCGACAACCACTATGTCGGCATGGTGCTCTTTGCGGGTATCGCTCTGGCGACGGCCCAGCGCTGAACATCGATTACGCCTGCCTCGAGCAGCGCATTCCGTGCGGCATCGAGTGTCGCGCCGGTAGTGACGACATCGTCGACGAGCGCTACCCGGCGCACACCCGACGCTTCGAGCTCGTGCACGAGGTCAGGCGCCACGATGAATGCGCCTTCGACGTTACGGCGCCGCTCGGCGGCATGTAGACCCGTCTGCGACGGCGTGGCGCGATTGCGCAACACCCCATCGAGGCGCACGGGGCGATGCAGCCAATCTCCGACGTATGTCGCGATGAGCGAAGATTGATTGAACCCGCGGCTGCAGATGCGCTCGGGGTGCAGCGGCACCGGAATGAGGACATCGGGCCTCGGCGCCTCACGCGCGGCCACCGCAAGCAGTCCACCGAAAAGGCGGGCCGCGCATCGATCGCCACGATACTTGAGCGCCTTCAAAGCTCGATCCACGGGATCGCGGTAAGCCAAGGCGGCGAGACTCGATCCACCGATCTCGGTTTCTGAGCTCCACGGCAGTTCGGAGCAGCACTTGGCACATAAATCGATGGGGCCGAGATCCCCCTCGGCTTGGCAGAAATAACATCGCGGTGGCAGACCCATGAAGGTCCAGCGAGCTCGCCACGGCAGACGAGACCCGTATTCGCCCAGCCAAAGTCGCAGGGTATCGATTGTCGACTCGATAGGCTCTTGCAAGTTGACAGCCTCCCCCGCCCTTGAGGAACATCCGGGCGGCAGTGCCGAAGGCTGCCCTCGGGCCACCCCCTCTGGCAGCCCGCGAAACTCGTCATCGCATCGGGAAACACCATGACCGACTACGCCGTCCGCCACGATTGGTCCATCGAAGAAGTCGAGGCGCTGTACGCGCTGCCGTTCCAGGATCTTTTGTTCCGAGCGCAGTCGGCGCATCGCGAGCATCAGCCACCCAACACGGTGCAGATGAGCACGCTCCTGTCGATCAAGACGGGGGCATGTCCCGAAGACTGCGCCTACTGCCCCCAAAGCATCCGATACGACACGGGTCTCGACCGCGAAGCCTTGATGGCCGTCGCCGACGTCGCAGAACGCGCACGGGCCGCCAAAGAGGCGGGCGCCACGCGTTTCTGCATGGGAGCCGCATGGCGATCGCCAAAGAAAAAAGACATCGACGTGATGACCGCGATGATTCGCGAAGTGAAGGCGCTTGGCCTAGAAAGCTGCGCCACGCTCGGCATGCTCAACCGCGAGCAGGCCAAAGAATTACGCGAAGCGGGTCTCGATTACTACAACCACAATATCGATACCTCCCCGGAGTTCTACGACAAGATCATCACGACGCGCGATTTCCAGGATCGACTGGACACGCTCGAAGCCGTTCGCGAGGTCGGCATGAATGTCTGTTGCGGCGGCATCGTCGGCATGGGCGAGACGACGAAAGATCGCGCGCGCATGCTGCAGGTACTCGCGAACCTTCCGCAGCATCCCGAGAGCGTGCCGATCAACCAACTCGTCGCCGTGCCCGGGACGCCGCTCGCCAACCAGGCGCCCATCGATCCGTTCGATTTCGTTCGCACGATCGCCGTGGCGCGCATCCTCATGCCGAAATCTGCGGTACGGCTTTCCGCGGGCCGCGAGCAGATGTCGGATGAACTCCAGGCGCTCGCTTTCTTTGCGGGCGCCAATTCAATTTTTTATGGAGAGAAGTTGCTCACCACGGGCAATCCAGACGTCGAGCACGATCGCGAGTTGCTCCAACGCCTCGGCATGCGTACCGCAACCGGAGCACCCGGTGCGCTGCACGCCTGAGGCCATCGCCGCCGTACTCGGCGACATCGACTCTCGAAATCTCCGTCGTCGACGCGAAATCGCCCCGGACGGTCGCGTCAACTTTTGCAGCAACGACTATCTCGGCCTCGCGGCCGACGAGCGCGTCGCGGGCGCCATGGCGGACGCCGCGCAGCAACTCGGCGCCGGCGCGGGCGCGTCCCACCTCGTCAGCGGCCATACCGAAGAGCACGAAGCGCTGGAGCGGGAACTTGCGGAGTTCACTCTGCGTGAGCGAGCACTGGTGTTCTCCACGGGCTACATGGCCAATCTCGGCGCGCTCTCTGCGCTCGCCGACCGCCGTGATCTGCTGATCGCTGACGAACTCAACCACGCTTCGTTGATCGACGCCGCACGACTCGTGCGCAGTTCATCCAACCTTAGATATCCGCACGGCGATGCAGCATCGGCAGCGGCGTTACTCGATGCTCACACGCCAACCGTCGAAGCCGCCGGTGGCGGAGCATTCGTCATCACGGACGGCGTATTCAGCATGGACGGCGATTTGGCGCCTCTCCCGGAACTCGCTGCAATTGCCGCAAAACATCGAGGATGGCTTGTCGTGGACGATGCGCATGGTCTCGGCGTGGTTGGCGCCACAGGACGAGGCAGTTGCGAGCTCTTCGGTTTGGACGCGAAGCAAATTCCCGTCCTCATCGGCACGTTCGGCAAAGCATTCGGTACCTTCGGCGCTTTCGTCGCCGGAGATGCGGACGTCATCGAGCTGCTGATCCAACGCGCGAGGACGTACATCTATACGACGGCACTTCCACCCGCCGTCGCCGCCGCGACCCGGATGTCGCTCGCCATCGTTCGAGAAGAGGCTTGGCGACGTGAGCATCTGAATTCTTTGATCGAGAGATTCCGTGAAGGTGCCAAAGC
>JBIJCL010000090.1:0-7295 GCA_044344725.1 Steroidobacteraceae bacterium
GTATTCGATTCGTGTCGTCGACGCTTGGAAGCTGGGTCGCAAGGGCGTCGATGATGGCGCGTTGCTCATCATCGCCGTCGAGGATCGAGCACTGCGTATCGAAGTCGGTCGAGGTCTCGAGGGTGTACTCACCGACCTCACGTCGAATCGCATCATCGATGAAACGATCACGCCGCTTTTTCGTGCCGGCGATTACGCCGCCGGCATCAATGCCGGGGTCGATCGCATGATCGGCGTCGTCGATGGAGAGCCCTTACCCGAGCCGGAGCAACAATGGCGGGGCAGTGAGGGCGGAGGTTTCGAGGACATCATCGGCCTCGTGTTCGTGTTGGCGATCGTGCTCTCGGCGATCCTGCGGAAAATTCTTGGACGCATTCTCGGCGCGGTCACGACCGGAGGTGTGCTCGGTGCACTGGGTCTGCTGGTGACCGGTGCGATCGGTCTTGCCTTGCTCGCCGGCGTCGTCGGTTTCGTCATCGCGCTCGCCGGCGGCGTGCCGACCGGTCGATTTGCGAGTCACGGTCGCCGCGGACGTTGGGACGGTGGCGGATTCGGTCGCGGAGGGTTCGGCGGCGGTGGCCTCGGAGGAGGCGGCTTCGGTGGACTCGGCGGCGGATTCGGGGGCGGTGGCGCCTCGGGGCGTTGGTAGCAGGACTCTCGCAGCATGACCTCATTCAATCGATGGAGCCGAAATTTATTCGCGACGCCGCTCGGCACGCGACGACGCTTTCCGACCCATGCGCTGCGTACGATCGAGAAAGCCATCACGACCGTCGAGGCCAAGCACGCCGGCGAGATCCGCTTCGTGATCGAGACATCTCTCGACCTGGGTGACTTGTGGGCGGGTCGGACACCGCGGCAACGCGCCGTCGAACTTTTTGGCCGACTCGGTATCTGGGATACCGAGCGCAACAATGGGGTGCTGATCTATCTGCTGATGGCCGAGCACGATGTCGAAATCGTCGCAGATCGTGGAATCGCGGCGCGCGTGTCCGCCGAGGAGTGGGAGGCGGTCTGTCGCACGATGGAACAGCATTTTCGGGAGAGCCGATTTCTCGAGGGCGCAGTGGCCGGCATCGAAGGCGTCGGTGCCTTGCTCGCGCGGCATTTTCCCAACGAGGGCGGTGATCGCAACGAGCAGCCGAACCGGCCCGTCCTGCTGTAATCTTTGCGCCCATGAGGACGCTCTGCCTCGCTATCTGTCGGCTCGCCGTACTCGGCGGTCTGGGCCTGCTTGCTTCGTGCAGCGCCGTGCCCGAGCGCGGATCGACGACGCCGGTGGTCGTGCCGCCCATCGCTGGCATCGACGAGCCGTATTCTTTGAGTACGCATCGCTTCGAACTGACCGACCCTTCCTCCGACCTGATCGGTGAGCTTCGGGTCACCCGCGCGAGGGACGAGGACACGTTCACCGATCTCGCCCGCCGCTTCAATGTGGGATACGAAGAACTCGTGCGAGCCAACCCGGGAGTGGATCCGTGGTTGCCGGGAGAGGGCCGCGAGATCGTCTTGCCGACCCAGCATCTGCTGCCCAACGCGCCGCGTGAAGGCATCGTGATCAATCTCGCTGCGATGCGGCTCTATTATTTCCCTCGCGCCGGTCGAGGCGAGCCGCAGGTGGTCTACACCTTTCCCATCGGCATCGGTCGAGTGGGTTGGGCGACACCCGTGGGATCGACCACCGTGACACGCATGACGCGAAATCCGTCCTGGCGTCCCGGTCCCGGCGTTCGCGCCGAGCACGCGAAGGACGGTGAGATCCTTCCGGCCGTGGTGCCGCCGGGGCCCGACAATCCGCTCGGTACGCGAGCGCTGTATCTCGGTTGGCCAAGCTATCTCATCCACGGCACCAACAAGCCCGCTGGTGTGGGCCTGCGTTCGAGTCACGGCTGCATTCGACTCTTTCCCGAGGATGTCGAGTTTCTCTATGAACTCGTTCGGCCGGGAATCAAGGTGACCGTGGTCAACCAGCCTTTCGTCTTCGGTTGGCATGCGGGTCAGTTGCACATGCAGGCCTTCGACGTCCTCGAGGACGACCCTCGCGACTGGAAGAAGGCACAACAAAAATTATTGTCTCGCAGCCTGGCGAAAAAGATTCAGGGCGAGCTCAAGACGCGTGGTACCCAAATCGATTGGGAGGCCGTGTCGCGATTCAGTCATGCCCCGCGCGGGCTACCGGTGGCGGTATCGCGGGCGGATGCGACTTACGACAGCCTGATCGCCGAGGCGGCCCGCGTGCGCAACGCGGTACCGATCGGCGCCACCTGGGCGGGTCCCGTCGCCCCCCCGGAACGAGAGCCCTGAGCGGCTCCGGGACGCCTACCATCCGCGGGTCGGCAGGTTGCAGGTACACTTGGTCCCGTGGGGGCTAAAACGGTCGTTTTTTCCCATGGCAAGGATTCCGAGCCATGGGGTACCAAAATCGTGGCGCTGGCGGAGGCCGCCCGGGCGCTCGGTTGGCGTGTCGAGTCCATCGACTATCGCGGAATCGATACGGTAGAGGGACGTCTCGGCAAGTTGCTCGACGCCTGTCGCGACCTGCCTCCGAATCCGGTACTCGTCGGCTCGAGTCTCGGCGGCTACCTCGCCGCCGCCGCGTCCCGGCCCGTGGGCGCCGCGGGGCTTTTTTTGATGGCGCCCGCCTTCGACCTTCCCGGCTTACCGCCCACGCCCGTGGCCGAGCCTTGTCCGACCGTGGTGATCCACGGTTGGCGTGACGAGGTCGTTCCGGTGGCCAAAGGACTCGCCTTCGCCGAGACCCAGCGGGCGCTCACCTACCTCGTCGATGACGACCACCGACTGCACGCGTCGTTGCCGCGCATGGTTGAGTGGTTGCGCGAGTTCCTCGGAGGCTTCGATGCCTGAGGTGCGAGCGCTGAGCGCTGCGCTTCGACGCGGCCTCGATCTCTGGGTGCGACCCGAGGTTCGACCCGACTCGGCGACGAGCGCCATCGGTGCGGTTCAAGCCTCGCCCGTGTGCTACGTGCTCGAGCGCCGCAGTGCCGTCGATCTCGCCGCACTCGAAAATCTTTGCATACGCGAGGGCTTGCCGCGTCCGTCGGGGCGGATTTTGGGTCGACGGCAGAGTGCCGTTCATGCCGCGATACCGCTATTGAGGGCGCGCGGAATCTTTGATCCGCGCATCGATCGACGACCGCCCGCCGAACTCGTCCGGATGATCGAGGTGCTCGAGCGTGACTCGACGATCGACGTACGACTCGTGCCGATCGCCGTCTACTGGGGGCGCGCCCCGCAGAAAGAGGGTTCATGGTGGCGCTTGCTCTTCACCGAGAATTGGGCGCTCGCCAGCGGGTTCCGAAAGTTGATGCAAGTGCTGATCAACGGCCGCTTCACCATGATCGAGGTGGGTGAGCCGGTGAGCCTGCGCAGTTTGCTTTTGGAGAGCGGCAGCCCCGCCTTGCAGGCCGCACGTATCGCCCGCGCCCAACGCGCGGCTTTTCGCAGGCAACGTGCCGCGCGTATCGGACCCGATCTGTCGCATCGGCGAACGATTTTGCATCGCGTCTTGTCGGCTCGCGCGGTGCGCGCGGCGATGGCTGCGGAAATGCGCGACAAAAAACTGCCGAGACGTCGTGCACTCATGGTGGCGAAGGGTTACCTCGAGGAGATCGCGGCGAACTACTCGCACGTCTTCATCACCTTCATGGAAGGTTTTCTCGGGCGGTTGTGGAACCGACTGTACGACGGCGTGACTTTCAATCATGCCGAGACTTTGCGCGACGTCGCCCAGGATCGAGAGGTCGTCTTCGTACCCTGTCATCGCAGCCACATGGATTACCTGCTGCTGTCGTACGTGATCTACAAGCAGGGGTACGCGGTGCCCCACATCGCAGCCGGTATCAATCTCAATATCCCGATCGTCGGTCGTTTTTTGCGCAAGGGCGGCGCGTTTTTCATCCGACGGAGTTTCGCCGGCAACGCGCTGTACACCGCGGTGTTCATGAAGTACCTCGCGGCCATCATGGCTCGGGGCCATTCGATCGAATACTTCGTCGAGGGTGGACGATCGAGGACAGGGCGTCTGCTGCAGCCGAAAACGGGCATGATCTCGATGACCGTACGCAGTCACCTGCGCGATCCGCGTAGGCCCGTCGTGTTCGTGCCGGTGTACTTCGGTTACGAACGCATCGTCGAGGCCGGCACTTACGTCGGCGAGTTGTCGGGTCAGCCCAAGCGCAAGGAAAGCATCGGTGATCTCGTGCGCGCGTTGCGCGTGTTGCGCGAGAAGTTCGGTCGAGTACACGTGAATGTAGGCGAGCCGATCCCGCTCGACGAGGTCTTGCAGCAGCAGGGGGGTGACGAGCGTCGCGCCGAGCTCGACGAGGAGGGCCGTGCGCCGTGGGTGTCGGCCGTCGTCGATGATCTCGCGCAACGAATCATGCGGAACATCAACTCCGCCGCCGCGGTCACGCCGATCAATCTGCTCGCCGTGACCTTGCTTGCCATGCCGCGTCAGTCCATGGCCGAAAGTGACCTCGCGAGACAGTGCGAGCTTTATCTCAAGCTGCTGCGCATGGCGCCGTACGACGCTCGGGTCACCGTCACCGATCTCGATGGCGCGGCGGTGATTGCCTATGGCGAGTCGATGAAAGTCTTGCAGCGCCAGACGCACAAACTCGGCGACCTCGTGCGCGTCAGCGACGAAATGGCCGTGCTGCTGACGTACTACCGCAACAACGTGCTGCATCTCTTCACGCTGCCATCGCTCATCGCCTGCGCATTCATTTCGAATTCGGTGGTGCGTACGGAGGACATCCAGCGTCTCGCATGGCGCGTCTATCCGTACGTCGCCTCCGAGCTGTTCCTGAAATGGACTGAGCAGGAGCTTCCGGGCGTCATGCGTCGATTGCTCGATGCGCTGGCTGAGCTCGGCATTCTCGAGCGCCTTGAAGAGCAGGATGCCTGGCGTCGCCCCGCGCCGAGTTCGCCGCAGTCGCTGCAGTTGTCGCTGCTGGCACAGGCGTCGGTCCAGACCATCGAACGGTATTACCTCGCCATCGCGACGCTCATGCACGCGGGTTCGGGCGCGCTCACGGCCCGCGAACTTGCGGAGCGCTGCCAGCTCACGGCGCAGCGCATCAACATGATCTACGGCTTCAATTCCCCGGAATTTTCGGACCGCGCGATGTTCGACAACTTCATCTCGCTGCTGCTACGCCGACGTGTGATTCGCAACGATGAAGCGGGTCGTCTCGTCTTCGACGAGGTGTTTCTGCGGGTAGCGGCCGATGCCGAGTTCGTACTCTCCGAGCAGATCCGTCACAGCATCCTGCAGGTGACGCAAGTCGAGTCGATCGCTCAGTCCTGATCGCGCACGCGACCGCGCTGACGCTTCACCGACGATCGACGAGTCTTGCCCTCCAGGCGGCGTAGACCCGAGGCTCGTGTCGGTTTGGTCTTTCGCCGAACTTTGGGCTCGACCAGCGCCGCGCGGACGAGATCCGCCAATCTTTGTTCGGCCTCGCGACGATTTTGCTCCTGGCTGCGATGCTCTCGCGCCACGATCAGTAGCGAACCCTCGTCCGTCAGGCGTCGCCCCGCCAGACGTCGCAGACGTTGTTTGACGATGTCGCTGAGCGCAGCCGAGCCCGCCAGGTCGAAACGCAACTGGACGGCGCTCGCGACCTTGTTGACGTTCTGACCCCCGGGACCTCCGGCACGAATGAACGACACCGACAGATCGGAGTCGGGGATCAGCGCCTTACCCGCGAGGATCGGCATCGTAGGGCAGTCGCGAACGCGTCGGTGCAAGGCCGGGCTCGAGCACGCGCACTTCCTGCTGTGCCACCGGGATCTTGATGCCGTGTTCTTTGAAGAGTTTCCAGATCCGACGGTTCACGTCCGAGCGTACGTTGTTCACGCCGTTCATCGGATCGCGGATCCAGAAGCGAGCCTCGAGCTTCATGCCGTAATCCTCGAACGATAGCAGCCGCGAAACCGGAGCCGGATCGACGAGGATGCGTGGATGGTTGCTCGTGGCCTCGATCAGCAGGTCGAGCGCGAGCTCGGGGTCGTCGTCGTAGCTGATCATCACGGGCAGACGAAGCCGTACGCGCTGGTCGGAGTAGCTCCAGTTGATGACCGAGTTGGTGATGAGATTCTGGTTGGGGACCAGCGACTCGACGCCATCGCGATCGCGTACGACGACATAACGTCCTCGCAGTTCCTGGACCCAGCCGAAATTGTCGGAGGTCGTGCCGGTGTGCTGATGGAAACTGATGACGTCTCCCGGCTTGATCGATTTATCCATGAGCAGCACGAAGCCGCTTACGAAGTTGCTGGTGATGTCGCGGATGCCGAAGCCAAGCGCGAATACCACGGCACCTGTCAGCACCGTGAGAGAAGTGAGATCGACACCGGCGGAATTGACGCCAAGCAACAAGCCAACGGAGATCAGCAGGAAATAACTGCCTTTGACGATGCCCACGCGGGTGGAGGGCGCGATGTCCTCGAGCGACATCACACGGCGTTCGATGGCCTTGGCCGCGAGGCTCGTGATCACCACGAATCCGCCCACGATCACGATGCCGCGCAATAGCGCCCAAAGACTGAACACGGCTTTGCCGGGCAACAGATCGACGGTGTCGAGCGTTTGCTCCAGCCAGTCGAAAGCGCCGAGCAATTGCAGGCCGAGGCTCGCCCAGACGATCAGCGTCAATCGAACTTCCCAGCGCGCGGCCCAGCTTTCCTCGCCGAGCAGCAGACGAAGAAGGAATACGCTGAAACGTACTGCCCCGAGCACGACGATGAGTTGGAGAGCGAGCACAAGAATGGCATCGGGGGCGCCTGCCTGACGCATCAGTCCGATGGCCATGGCGACGAGTACTGCAGCGACCAGAAACGGCGCGACGAGGAGGGCACCTTCGGCGAGCGTGCTGCCTCCGCGCCGTTCGCGCAGACGCTTGAGAGAACCGCGCATCAGTCGGTTGACGAGCATCGACACCACGACCGCAAGCAGGATCGCGACCAATTCATTGATGCCGTCGTTGCTGATCAGCTCCCGTAGCATGACGTCGGCGGGACTGGAGGTGGGGTTCATCGGCAAAATCTCGGGTTGGAAGTCAGGCGTTGAGGTCGGGGATGAGTTCACTGCTGTAGCGCTCGATTTGATCTTTGATGATAAGTTTGCGTTTTTTGAGTCGCTTGAGTTGGATCTCATCGACATGGATGTCCATCGAGAGGCGCGAGATGATCTCGTCGAGATCTCGGTGTTCGATGCGCAACTGACGCAATTTCTCGATGTTGCGAAACAGTTCGCGGTCGACTTTGTCTTT
>JBIJCL010000091.1:0-7274 GCA_044344725.1 Steroidobacteraceae bacterium
AGGTTCGAATCCTATTTCCGGCACCATATTTTCTTCAATATAATCAGCAGGTTACGAAGAAAACCTCTTCGTTGGGTGATGTCCGATTTACCGAACTGCTGGAACTGTCGGCATTTCAGGGTGACTTGGGAGCCGGCTCGCCCCTATTCCTGTCAAAAAATGGGTTTCAAGAGTCGGCAATTGCCGAGTGTCGAGGTCTTCGCCGCCGACGGGGCGCATTGTCGCGCCTTCGTCGCCAAGGCCAAGGGTCCCGAGGACGTGGGCAGGGATTCATCTTTATCGAAGTAGTGTCGACTGATTGGATATGCAGATCAGTCACACGCCAAGGCTGCTTTACCGACATGCCGTCAAAGATTCGGCGGCACCGCGAATATTCAACTGCGTGCGGTGTGGTAAACGCTGGCAGGCGACTCCTTCTTGGCTTCCGGCAGCACGCGAATGTGAAGAGTGTCTCCGCAAATCCCAACGCTCCGATTCCGAGCCGACCCGAAGGGGCTGGATCGCTTAAACCTCCCGCTCTCCGCCCGCGTTCGGCGTAGAGTAGGAACGCTTCTTCGAGAGGGGTGATCCGTGAGAGCGTTGCTGGTCGTCATAGTCGGGTTGATTTCTTTGCCGCTTGCAGCCGAACCGATGCTGCCAACTTGTCAGGGCGACAAGAGCGCATGGAGTGGTTGCCGTGGCTCGATCACCTATGCCAACGGCGATCAGTACGTCGGCGAGTTCGAGAATGGCGAGCCCAGCGGTCGAGGGACTTACAAGTGGTCCGACGGCCGGAAGTACGTCGGCGAGTTCCGGCTCGGTAAGCGGACGGGGAAGGGTCGTATGATTTATCCGCCGAGTAACGTTCCGTTGTTGCCGGTGTTTCCGCCGAGCAAGAGCTCGTAGCTCAATACCCTTGCGACCACAATCAAAAAAATCGGTCAGATACCTTAGATTGGGCGATTAACTTGAACGTTCGCTGGTTCGACATCGACAGCGATGCCAAGTTGGAGGCACTGATCTGGGCACGGTCGAGATCGACCCGTACGCATACGGTTTTGTTCACTCACACGTTACGCTTTTGAAGATTTAAGTCCGAAGCGCTTGATCGAGATCTTCTTTGAGATCTTCGACGTGCTCGATCCCTATCGACAGCCGGACCATGTCTTCCGAGACGCCCGCCTTGGCGAGCTCCTCGGGCGACAGCTGTCGATGGGTGGTCGAGGCCGGGTGAGTGGCGAGTGATCGCACATCGCCGATATTGACGAGCCGCACGACCAGCTTCAACGCGTCGAGGAACTTCTCACCAGCCTTTCGGCCGCCCTTTACGCCGAAGGTCAGGATTCCTGAGGGGCGACCCCCAAGATATTTTTGGGCAAGTCCGTGATCGGGGTGACTCGGGAGTCCTGCGTAGTTCACCCATGAAACCGCCGAGTGGCTCTGTAGGAAGTGCGCGACGCTGAGCGCATTTTCGCAGATGCGGTCCATGCGGACGGCTAGCGTCTCGATTCCCTGCAAAATCAAAAAAGAATTGAAGGGAGACAGTGCAGCGCCCATGTTCCTAAGTGGCACGACGCGGGCACGTGCGATGTATGCCGCCGGTCCGAGCGCCTCGGTGTAGACCACCCCGTGGTACGAGATATCGGGCTCGTTCAGTCGCTTGAACTTGGCTTTGTGCTTGGCCCATGGGAACTTGCCGGAGTCGACGATGGCGCCACCGATGCTGTTGCCGTGCCCGCCCAAATATTTGGTGAGCGACTGGACAACGATATCGGCGCCGTGATCGAACGGGCGGCAGAGGTAAGGCGAGGGGACGGTGTTGTCGACGATGAGCGGTACGCCATGTTCGTGAGCGATGGTCGCGAGCGCGCCGAAGTCTGTGATGTTGCCGAGCGGGTTGCCGATGGATTCGCAGTAGACGGCCTTGGTGCGTTCATCGATCAGCGCGGCGAAATCGCCGGGACGTCGCGGATCGGCGAAGCGCACTTCGATACCGAATTGCGGCAACGTGTGTGCGAAGAGATTGTAGGTGCCGCCGTAAAGCGTGCTCGAGCTCACGATGTTGTCGCCCTGCTCGGCGATGGTCATGAGCGCATAGGTCACCGCTGCGCTCCCCGAGGCGAGCGCCAGGGCACCGATGCCACCCTCGAGCTCGGCAAGACGCTTCTCGAGCACGTCCGTCGTCGGGTTCATGATGCGCGTATAGATATTGCCCTGGACTTTGAGGTCAAACAGGTCGGCGCCGTGCTGAGCGCTGTCGAACGCGTAAGAGGTCGTCTGGTAGATAGGTACGGCGACCGACTTGGTGGTGGGGTCTGGGGTGTATCCGCCGTGAACGGCGATGGTTTCGGGGCGCATGATCGAGGACCTCTAAAAAAACGGCGCCCTCATCTTAAGTCTGGCGGTTTGGAATCCGCCTTACCGTTTGCGCATGTGAAGATAACGTGTCGTTATAAGCGACGAAATGGAATCGAGACGTCGGCCATCGATTTATCCAGCGTTTCTTGCGACTCCGCACGCTCTGCAAGCTGCACTTGGCGCTTCGTTAGATGGGGCGCAAGTAGATGGATGAACTCGTACATGTACGAGCGAAGCAGCGAGCCCCGATGGAAGCCGACCCAGGTCGTGTGCGGCGGAAAAAGGTGTGAGGCATCGAGCAGCTTCAGATCGCTGTCTTCTTTTTCTTTGATGGATATATCAGCCAGGATACCGACGCCGAATCCGGACCGGATGTATTCCTTGAGTACGTCCGAGTCCCAAGCGGTCAGGGCGATGTTGGGGATGACCCCCGCATTCGCAAATTGCTCCAGCAAAGAGGAGGTGCCGGAAAAGCTGAATGCGTAAGTGATGATGGGATATTGGGCGAGTTGAGCGAAGCTCGGCCGCGCAGTCGTGGCGAGTGGGTGTCCCTTGGGGACGACGATGCCACGACGCCACCGAAATACGGGGATGCGAATGAGTTTGTCGAACAAAACATTTACGCCCGTCGCCACGACGAAGTCGATTCGCTCACGCTCGATGATTTCGGCGATCTGGTCCGATGTGCCCTGGTGCAGATGAACGCGGATTCCGGGGTACTTTTGACGGAAGCGGGTGAGTACATCCGGCAGCACGTATCGTGCCTGAGTGTGGGTCGTGGCAATCGATAACGCGCCTTCCTCATCGCGCCTCATTTCGGCGGCTAGTCCTCTGATATTCGCAACTTCACGGAGGATCACCCTAGATCGAGCAATGACTTTGTCGCCCGCGGGAGTCGTTCGGACGAGCGCTCGCGACTTTCTGACGAAGAGCTTCAATCCGAGTTCATCCTCGAGCAGTCGAAGCTGTTTGCTGATGCTGGGTTGTGAGGTGTGCAGCAGTTGAGCGGCGGCGGTCACGTTGAGGCCGGCATCTGCGATGGCTACGAGGTAGCGTAATTGCTGCAACTTCACGGCGAGCCCGCTGCGGAGTCATGGTTTCGAAAACGCTCGAACCAGTTGAGGATCCGCGTGTCGCGGTCTTTGCCGTTCAGAATCAAGCCGTGACTGTCACCCTCGTACACGACGAGTTCATAACGCTTGCCGAGTTCTTGCAGCCGGGCGGCAAACGGCAGCGTTTGCTCGGCCGTCGAGACGAGCGGGTCGCCGCTGCCCTGCATTAACAGCATCGGCGTGTCGAGTCGGTCAGCCCACAGGATGGCAGAGCGATGTGCTCGGGCCGCGATCGTCTCGGGAGAGCTTGGCGAAAACCGACGATCGAATTGGGAGGTTCGAAAATCCGACGGCAGACCCACGAGCGCTACGGCGTTGAACCTCGCGCCGTCACGCAGGGAGGCCAAAGTCATCATCGCACCACGCGAATAACCGAGCGCATAGATATTTCGGGTATCCGCGAAAGGCAACTCGCTTGCGATCGTGGCGAGACGCAAGACATCCCGCACGTCGGTGCCACCGAGTTCGTCCGCGCCCTCACTGCCGTCGTTACCCCGATACTGGGAGCCAATCACGACGTAGCCTGCGCGAACGAAGCGTTCGAAGCCGAACTGGGTGTTGGGTCTGAGTTTGGATTCCTCGCCTGAGCCGCCCCGGTTGAACACGATCACCGGGAGCTTTTGATCGACTTTCAGGGTCGATGGCGTCCAAAGAAATCCGCGTATCTTGAGGCCATCGCTCTCATAGACGATCCGTTCGCAGCGAACGCCGGGCTGATTGCGGGCGACGTAGTCGGCTTCGGTCCCAAGATCGATATCGAGGTCCCGCACCTCACGGACTCTCAATTGTTGGCGCTTTGCAGCGGCTTGCTCGGCCTCGAGGGTGGCGAGCTGGCGTTCCCGGTAGCGCTTGAAATCACCTGATTCGACCGACTCGCAAGGCGTTCTCTGAATGGCCTCGGCGAGGGCTCGCGGTGTCGCCCCAAGCTGCATGACGATGACGACGAATGCGATGAAGACAGGCGTCCTTTCGGTCATAGATGCTCTCCTCAGAGCTGCGCTCGAGCAATCAGGGGGAACAGCGAAGGCTGCGCCGTGCCGCCTCGGCCGCAGCGCGTACCTTCGGGTCGTCGTTGACCAGCAGGCGCATCAACAGCATGCCGCGACGGGTCGGCGAGACGACTCGCGTTTCTGAATTCTGCGGTGTCGAGTTTGCCGCATCGTGGTGCGGCGCGATCACGGTGAGGTTGACCCGTCCATCTGGCGCGCTTCGATCGTTTACGACAAAAAAATTGTCCGAGGTCGAGGCATAGAGCGCGATCGACCAATAACGAGGGTAGTCGGTCGAGAGCGTCACCCGCATCGGCTCGTCGGTGAGGTCGAAGAAACAGGTCGCGTAGAGCAGGTCGGGGCTCGGCATCACGATGCGACGCTGCGTGTGATCGGTCGGCGGGGGCAGGGTGACGCCGTTCGCCCGCTCGAGGCCCGAGTCCGCTGAACCCAAAGCGATGATGCGATCCATGATGAGCAGAGGGACGGCCCACACGGTCAGCGCGTGAGTACTTGCTGCGACGATGGCCGCGAGGATCAGATGCGAAGCCCAATTAGAGATCTTTGAGCTCACGGGCAGGCTCCATCGAGTCGAATGCTCGGGGTGACGAGCGAACCGGGAGCGCGCTGTACCGCCTCGGAGGCACCGTAGAGTCGCAACGTCAGACGCATCCCGCCGTGGCCCGCGGTGGGGATCCACGAGGCGTCTCCGAAAGAAGAGTCCGAGGGTGGGCCGATCGTGGCGCTGAATCGGCCTTGGTCATCGAGCACCACGGTTTCACCGCTGACGCTGTAGCGCTTGGCGTCATTGGGAAAGAGGAAGTGATCGGCAGCATAGGCGGTCAGACTCCACCAACGCGCGGATGGCGGTGGGCCTTCGATGCGATACCGACACTCGGCCCGCAGCGGCGCGCCGCGGTCGTCGTGATCGGTCGTGTAGTAAAGCGTCTCGCTCCGCCCCAGCGCGAGCACGGCTCCGAGTGCGATCCGTGCACGCGTATACGCGTCGGCGTCGCGACTGCCCGCAAGGAGGTTCACACGCCACGCGCCCGCGTCGACACCCGAGATCCCGACCTTCGTCAGCCAGAGCCACGCGCTCCCGACTCCGAGCAGGACGGCCAGCAGGTAAAGCCCTGCAAGGGAAGCCACGCGCCGCTGTCGGTCGTGAGGAGCCATGATGTGTCTCAGACTCGCCTACGCTCCAAGGCGTCACGGATAAAACGCGCGACGCGCTCGGGCTGTGTGAGCGGCAGCATATGTCCGCCAGAGACGAGTTCGAGTCGACACGCTGGCACTCGCTCGGCGAAACGCTCGCCATGGATGCGGTAGTCGAGGATGGCGTCCTCGCGACCATAGAGCATGGCGATCGGTGGTGCGTCGTCTCGGTTCAAAGATTCGTATCGTGCTTCGAGCGACGGCAGGACGGCCGGCGTCGCCTCGAGGTCCTCCGACGCGCCGATGTACTGACTCGGTCGCAGCGTCAGCAGTCCGCCACCGCGGAGTCGATAATCGCGAGGAACGGGTTCAGGTCCGAAGATTTTCGGCATTACGCGCCGTCGACCGAGGATGAACCCGGGGGCGGCGAGTACGTGGGCGACGAATCGGCGGGCCACCCGCCCGCGTACCGTCAAGGCGAGGAAGACTTCGGGGAATCGTCCCGCGTAGTGGGTGAGTGGCGCGATCAGCGCGAGGCCCGCCACGCGGGTTGGGTGACGCAGGGCGAGGGTCAGCGACAGCGCGCCGCCTAACGAGTGTCCGACGAACAGTGCACGCTCGATCTTCAGAGTATCGAGCAGGGCGATGATGGCATCCGCCTGATCGGTGAGTTTTGTCGCGCAACCCGTTTCGCGCGTCGAGTACCCCGATCCCGGTCGATCGACGGCGATGACGCGCGTATCGCGGGAGAGATCATCGACGAGCGCGTACTTGAAGTGGTGAAGGTGTGCGCCGAGACCGTGGATCATCACGATGACCGGTTTCTCGGCGGATGAGACCCCGTGATCGACGTAATGCAGTCGTGAGCCCGGAACGTCGATGAATTCGCCGCAAGGCGGGATCGCTTGCTCGACCTTCATCGCCACCCGACGTGAGAAGAGCGCGAGAGCCGCCGAGATCGCCAAGAGTGCGAGCAGGATCCCGATGAGGGTCATACGCCGAACCGCTGCAGGACCGACCAGTACGTCGTCGGCATGAGACGTTCGAGCCAGTACCCGAGCCGCGCATCGACGCCGACGAGAATGCGCGGTCGTCTGCGCTCGACACCCGCGAGAATGATCTCGGCCGCATGTGCTGGCGGTTTTCGCAACAAACGCCTCGACTTTTCGAGTTGGTGGGCGATCGTGTCTTTCGATAACGCCGAAGAGAATCGAGCGCTTCGCGCGATGGCGGTGGCAACCCCTCCGGGGCAGACAGCGCTCACGCCCACTGAGGTGCCCTCGAGTTCATGTCTCAGTGCATCGCTGAACCCGCGGACGGCAAACTTACTTGCCGAGTAATGCGTTTGTCCGGCCGGCGCGATGATGCCAAAGAGGCTCGCGGTATTGACGATGTGCGCATCCGGCCGGGTCAGCAGCATCGGAAGAAAGGCGCGGGTCATGCGAACAACGCCATGAAAGTTGATCTCGAACAACCAGTCGAAGTCGGCTTCCGTCGTTTCGAGGAAGTGACCCCCGACGGCGACTCCGGCGTTGTTGAAGAGCAGATCGATCGCCGGATGATGGCGCGACACTTCGGCCGGCAAACCCGCCACGAGTTCGCGCGAGGCGACGTCGAGTTCGTGGGTCGATACGCGAATGCCAGAGTGCGCCACGAGTGAGGCCGTCTCAGCGAGATTTTC
>JBIJCL010000093.1:0-7163 GCA_044344725.1 Steroidobacteraceae bacterium
AGTTGCCGCTGCTCATCGAGCGCGGGCACATCTACATCGCGCAGCCACCGCTCTACAAAGTGAAGCGTGGCAAGCAGGAGATGTACGTCAAGGACGATGTCGAACTGAACGCCATGCTGCTCAACGCTGCGCTCGAAGAATCAGAGTTGCACCTGAATTCTTCGGCACCTCCGCTTCGTGGCGCGGGGCTCGAATCGCTCGCACGTCAGTACGTCGAAGTACAGGGCATCATCGAGCGCTGGGCTCGACGCTACGACGCACGTGTGCTCGAACAGCTTCTTTACGTTCCGGTCCTCTCTCGCAGCGACTTCGATCGTCCGGACTGGCTGACCGCGTGGGCCGACGATCTGGCCAATCGCCTCAACGTGATGGCGGATGGCAACGCGGTATACAAGCTCGAGTTCCAGCCCGCGTCGGGCACGCAGGCGATCGCGCGCATCCATGTTTCGAAAGCCGAGCATGGCAGCCGCTTCGATAAATACCTCACGCGCGATTTCTTCGATTCGTCGGAGTATCAGCGCATCGCCGCGCTCGCAAAGACACTCGCTGGCATGATCGGTGAGGGCGCCTTCGTCCGTCGAGGAGAAGCGCGCCGCGATGTCTCGTCGTTCAAGCAGGCTATCGATTGGTTGTTCGACCACGCCAAGCGTGGGCAATCCATCCAGCGCTACAAGGGCCTCGGCGAAATGAACCCCGAGCAACTCTGGGATACGACCATCAACCCCGAGACGCGTCGCCTCATGCAGGTTCGCATCGAAGACGCCGTTGCAGCCGACGAAGTCTTCACGACGCTGATGGGAGACGAAGTCGAACCGCGCCGCGAGTTCATCGAAAAGAACGCTCTCGCGGTATCCAACCTCGACGTATAAGGGTTACCAAAACGCCGACCGAGTGTCGGAGTCATGAGCGCCAACCAAACCATCCTCCAATCTTTGCCTGTCGGCGAGCGTGTGGGGATCGCGTTTTCCGGCGGTCTCGATACGAGTGCTGCGGTCCATTGGATGCGCGCCCACGGCGCGCGACCCTGCGCTTACACGGCGAACCTCGGCCAACCCGACGAGACCGATTACGACGCGATTCCGCTCAAAGCGCTGTCGCTCGGCGCGGAGCATGCGCGGCTCATCGATTGTCGCCATCAACTCGTCGCCGCGGGACTCGCGGCCATTCAAAGCGGTGCGTTCCACATTTCGACGGCTGGGACCACGTACTTCAACACCACGCCGCTGGGTCGTGCGGTGACAGGTACTTCGCTCGTCGTCGCCATGCGCGAAGATGGCGTGGACATTTGGGGTGACGGCAGCACCCATAAGGGCAACGACATCGAGCGTTTCTACCGCTACGGCCTGCTCGCAAACCCCGCGCTGCGTATCTACAAACCCTGGCTCGATGCGCGCTTCATCGCCGAGCTCGGCGGTCGTCGCGAGATGTCGGCATATCTCGTGGCAGCTGGTCTCGACTACCACATGAGCGCGGAGAAGGCTTACTCGACCGACTCCAATCTCCTCGGCGCGACCCACGAGGCGAAGGATCTCGAACTGCTGAGTCGGGGCATCCACATCGTCGAGCCGATCATGGGGGTCGCATTCTGGCGCGATGACGTCGTCGTTCAACGCGAAACGGTGAGCGTACGCTTCGAGGCCGGTCGACCGGTGACGATCAACGGCCAAAGTTTTCCGGACGATTTGGCGCTGTTCGAAGAAGCCAATCGCATTGGCGGACGGCACGGCCTCGGAATGAGCGATCAGATCGAGAATCGCATCATCGAGGCAAAGAGTCGGGGCATCTACGAGGCGCCAGGCATGGCGCTGCTGTTCATCGCCTATGAGCGGCTCGTCACCGCCATCCACAACGAAGATACGATCGAGCAGTACCGAAACAACGGGCGACGCATCGGTCGACTGCTTTACCAAGGCCGTTGGTTCGACCCCCAGTGCCTGATGTTGCGCGAGAGCGCCCAACGCTGGATCGCCCGTGCGATCACGGGCGAGGTCACGATTGAATTACGTCGGGGCAACGATTGGTCGATCCTCGATACGACGGGCCCGCAGCTCAGTTATCACCCCGAGCGACTCACCATGGAAAAGGGTGAGGGGATGTTCACGCCGAACGACCGCATCGGGCAGCTCACCTTGCGCAACATGGATATCGTCGATACGCGCGAGAAGCTGCAGGTGTACGGTGAAGCCGGATTGCTCGATCGCGATCCCACTCGACTGCCCTGACTTCAGTCCTGCATCGGCTGCAAAGCCTCGGCGAGGCGGTGCTGCAAGGCCGAAGAGGGAAGGCCTGCCAAATCGCGGGGCACTTCACGCACGATGTGTTGCTGCGCCGATTTCGGCAGATGACTGCGTACTTCGGCGAGGAAGCGTGGTGCGGCGACGAGTACGAGACCCCGGCCATCGTTGTCGCGGGCAGCGATCGTGATGCGCTCGGCGAGTTGCCGCGCAAACTGTTCGACGGCGTGCTGTTTGTGACTGCGGCGCGCTTGCAAACCCGTTCGTCGCGAGCCTGCGCCTGCACCCCCGCGACTTGCGCGCATGACGACGCTGCCGGGAGCATCGGCACCGAGATCGCGATCGTGTCGCGCCGTGAACGAGTTTTCGAGCGTCTCGAGCGCGCGCGGCGTTGCGCCCGGCTGGCTTAGCTCGAATACTGTGGCGTGACGCGTATCCGCGACGAAAACGGTGTAGCCGCTCACCGACGCGGACTCCGACTGGAGACGTTCTGAATCATGACGGACAAATTGTTCATTTCTGCGGACTCCTTGTTAGCCGACTCGTTCGAGCTGGCGGCGAAAGTAATGGCGAGCGGCTATCGTCCCTCCTTCCTCGTGGCGCTCTGGCGTGGTGGCGCACCCATCGGCATCGCCGTGCAGGAGTGGTTGGAGCATCGTGGTCTGCGAACGGACCACATCACGGTGAGAACCTCGAGCTACACGGGCATCGATCAAACCGACAAAACGGTGCGCGTCCACGCGATGGACTATCTCGTCTCGAAGGTGACCAACGAGGACCGACTGCTACTGGTCGATGACGTGTTCGATTCGGGGCGGAGCATCGAGGCGGTACTCGGCGAGCTGCGGCGACGCTGTCCGCACAACCATCCGAAAGAGATCAAGATCGCGACGGTTTATTTCAAACCGTCACGCAACCGCAGTGCACTCACGCCTGATTGGTACGTACATGCCACTGATCGATGGCTTGTGTTTCCCCACGAGCTCGTCGGACTGACCGACGAAGAAATCGCCGAACACAAGCCGCCTAGTGCAAGGCGCTAGTGCCTGAGCCGCATCGCCGATCAGGTCGACTGAGCCGTCGGTGGGACTCTAAGTTTTCCGGTGCGTTCGAACAGCGCTGAGATTTCGAGCAGACGATCGTCGTCGAAACGTCTTGCGACCACGGTCATCCCGACGGGCATACCGCGGGCGAGACCGATGGGCAAAGTGATGCTCGGGTAACCCGCGACGGCCGCCGCAGAGCCGAGGATGGAACCTCCAAGATCCTCACGGTCACCGAGAACGTGATCGATGAGGCCGCTTGGACCAGAGCCCGGGGCGACGATGACGTCGACGTTCAAATCACCGAAAAGCTTCTCGAGACCTTCGATCTCGACGATCTGACGCAACTGACGGAGCGATTCGAGATATTCCGGCTCGCTGAGAGGCCCCTTCGCCTGGGCGAGTTCGAAAATTTCTTGACCAAAGAAAGGCATCTCTCGATCTTTGAGACGACGGTTGAATTCGATCAGGCTCTCGAGGGAGCGGGTTTCGGTCAGCCCGTCCGGAAGCGCCCGCAGGTAACCATTGATCGAGTCTTTGAATTCGAAGAGGAGTGCGGTGTACTCGGCTTGCCCCGCTTCCCGCAAGCTGGCCGGGAGCGGCGCGTCGATCGTCGAGCTCGCGCAGCGTCGCCACACATCGATAGCCTGCCGATAAAGCGCAGCGACCTCGGCGCGCATCGAACTCGCGGCCGGAACGATTCCCACCCGCCATCCGTCGGCACGCATCACGCCGCTCGCGGGCGCCCGGCGAGGTGAATCGAAGATGACCTCGGCGAGCAGGCGCGCATCCTCGACGGTTCGCGCCATCGGGCCGGCGACGTCCTGACGCGGCGACAACGGAACGATTCCCCGTCCGCTGACCGTACCGATCGACGGCTTGAATCCAACCAAGCCGCCCACGGACGACGGGGAGAGAATCGATCCGTCCGTCTCCGTTCCGATGGCGGCCGCAGCGAAGGACAAGGCGGCGGCGGTGGCCGACCCCGAGCTCGATCCGGAGGGATTGCGTTTGGGGTCGTAGGCATTGCCCGTCTGTCCGCCGATCGCACTCCAGCCACTGCTCGAAAACGTGGAGCGAAAGTTCGCCCACTCGCTGAGATTGGTTTTTCCGAGAATGATGGCGCCCGCGGCCCGAAGCCGGGCGACCAGCGGGGCATCCTGAGTATGGAATGCGTTGGCGAGCGCCAGTGATCCTGCGGTCGTCGGCATCCGGTCGGACGTTTCGATGTTGTCTTTGATGAGAACGGGGACGCCGTGCAGAGGGCCGCGCACCCGACCACCGCGACGCTCGCCATCGAGTGCCCGAGCGATGTCGAGCGCATCGGGATTCACGGCGACGACCGACCGATACGTCGGCCCTCGCTGATCGAAGGTAGAAATGCGACGCAGGTAAGCCGTCACGAGCGCTGCCGAGGTCAATCCGGCGTTCAAATGGCGTTGAAGCTGAGCAATGCTCGCTTCGACCGGGTCGAAGTCGTCGGCACGGGCACGATCATCGGTGCTCGCCAAAGATATCGATGAAGCCATGCTCGTCATGACCGAGCCCGCCGTCGCCGAAACGAGGAACTGTCGGCGTTTCATGAAGGATCTCCTTTTCGAATCTGCGCGATCGTCGACTCGATCCACGCCTGGGCCTCTTCATTGATTTCGCGCGGGTCGCGACCGGCGGCTTCGATCGGTGGCCCGACGACGACCCGAATGGTGCCCGGTTTCTTCATGAGACCACGGCGAGGCCAGTAATAACCGGCATCGTGCGCGACGGGCACGACCTTGCACCCCGCCCGACTCGCGAGCAACGCGCCGCTCACGCCATAGCGACGGGTTTCACCCGCTGCGACGCGAGTGCCTTCCGGAAAAATGAGGATGGAGAGCCCTTCGGCGAGACGGCTGCGGCCCTGACTGACGACCTGATTGACGGCCGAGGTGCCCGCTCCCCGTCGGACATCGATCGAGCGCAACAGCCAGAGCCCGAAACCGACGAACGGGATGTACATCAGTTCGTGTTTGAGCACGATGACTTTGGATGGCCCGACCAGGAACTGACCGAACGTCTCCCAGGCCGAGGAATGTTTCCAGTAGGCCACATGCGGTTCGGCGGGAATGTTCTCGAGACCTTCTACTCGGTAGTCCAGTTTGCAGGTGACCTGCAGCACATCGAAGATGCGTTTGGCGTACCACTCGATGAGTGCAAAGCGACGGCGGTGCGACATGAAGCCGCCCACGAGAACGAAAAACGCCGCGTAGCCGATCGTCCAGAGAAACAGGAAAGTCGTGAAGACGATGGAGCCCAGCGCCTGCACGGAGCGACTCAGCCGGGCAGTCTCGAGAAATCGGCAACGCCGGCGAACAAATTTCGAACGCGTGATACCAGCGCAAGCCGGTTGGCGCGCAAGGCCGCATCGGGGTCGTTCACCATGACGTCGTTGAAGAACGCATCGATCGCTGGACGCAAGCCGGCGAGTTTGGCGAGAGCCTCGTCGTAGCGACGGGCGGAGAGATCGGCGGTCACGGCAGCGGACACGGCCTCGATGGCGTCGTGCAGCGACTTTTCGGCCTCCACGCGCAGCAGCGATGCGTCGATTTTGACGGGTACTTCGCCCGCCGCGGATTTGCGCAGGATATTGGCGATGCGTTTGTTCGCCGCTGCGAGGCTCTCGGCTTCCGGCCGCTCGCGGAACTTGGCCAGTGCCTGCATACGCTGATCGAAATCGAGCGCTCGCGTCGTCCCCGTGGCGAGCACGGCTTCGAAAGCTTCAGCCGCGTAGCCTTCCTCGAGGTAATGAGAGCGCATGCGCTCTTGCAGATAGGCGAGGACCTCTGCAGCCGTTTCTTTGGTGGTCACCGGCTGGGTCGAGACCGCCTTGCCGACGAGATCGGCAAGATCGAGGTCGAGCTTGCCCTCGAGGACGATACGAAACACGCCGATCGCCGCTCGGCGCAACGCGAACGGATCTTTGGTGCCGCTCGGTTTCTGACCGATGCCGAAAATTCCGGCGAGCGTATCGAGTTTGTCTGCCAGCGCGACCGCGATGCCCACGGGATCGACGGGCAAGGCATCACCGGCACCGCGCGGCAGGTAATGGTCGCGGATCGCCGCTGCAACGCGCGGATCTTCTCCGTCGGCTGCGGCGTAATAGGCACCCATCACGCCCTGCAGCTCCGGAAATTCGCCGACCATCGCGGAGAGCAAATCGCACTTCGACAAGTCGGCGGCGCGCGCAGCGAGTTCCACATCGGCGCTCACCAACGGCGCGATCTCGCGAGCGAGTGCGACGACCCGACGGACTTTATCGCCGATGGATCCAAGCTTCGCTTGGAAGGTCACGCCATCGAGGCCTTGGCGCCAGGCGTGCAGGGAATGTCGACGATCTTGCTCGTGGAAGAACGCGGCATCCGCGAGTCGCGGCCGAACGACGCGCTCGTTGCCCGCCCGAACACGCGACGGATCACGGCTCTCGATATTGCTTACGGTGATGAACTGGTTCGTCAACTCGCCCTTCACGTTCTCGACGGCGAAGTAGCGTTGATGTTCCTGGAGCGTCGAGATGAGCACTTCGCGGGGCAAGGCGAGGAAGCGCTCGTCGAAGCGCCCCTCGATCGCCACCGGCCACTCGACGAGCGCCGTCACTTCGTCGAGCAACTCGTCGTCGAGTACGGCCTTTCCGCCCAGCGCTTTCGCGCAGGCAAGGACTTGTTCACGAATCCGATCGCGTCTCTCCGCAAAGCTCGCGAGGACGAAGCCTTTGCTACGCAAGACTTCGGCGTAATCCGCGGGCGCGGCGATCGCGAGCTCTTGCGGCGCATGGAAGCGATGCCCGCGCGTCGAAGCGCCGGCTTGGGTATCGAGCAGACGCACAGGCAGCGTGTCGTGGCCGAAGCGCATC
>JBIJCL010000094.1:0-7035 GCA_044344725.1 Steroidobacteraceae bacterium
GAGACCGCAGGAAGAAGGAATCCTGTCGGCCGAGGCCTTGTCTTTTCTTCAGGAGCTCGGAGAGCGTTTTGCGCCGAGGGTGGAGCAGTTGCTCAAGGCGCGAGAGCAGCGCCAGCAGCGGCTCGATGCGGGCGAGCTGCCCGATTTCTTGCCTGAGACGCGCTCGATTCGCGAGAGCGAGTGGGCCGTAGCGCCGATCCCGGCTGACCTTCAAGACCGTCGGGTCGAGATCACCGGGCCCACCGATCGAAAGATGATCATCAACGCACTTAACTCAGGTGCGCGGGTGTTCATGGCGGATTGCGAGGACTCGCTGGCGCCGTCCTGGGATAACGTCATCGGCGGGCAAGCGAACCTTCGCGACGCGGTACGCAGGCAAATCGATTTCACGACTCCCGAGGGCAAGGCCTATCGGCTTGCCGACAAGACAGCTGTCCTCATCGTGCGGCCTCGCGGTTGGCACCTCTACGAAAAGCATCTGTTGCAGGGCGGGCAGCCGATTCCGGGCGCGCTCGTCGATTTCGGGCTCTATCTCTTCCACAACCACGCCGAGCTGCGATCGCGCGGAACGGGACCGTACTTTTATTTGCCGAAGATGGAGAGCCATCGTGAGGCGAGGCTCTGGGCCGAAGTGTTCGACTTCGCCGAGCGCCGTCTGGGTATCGCGCACGGAACCATCAAGTGCACAGTGCTCATCGAGACCATTCTCGCGGCCTTCGAAATGGACGAGATCCTCTTCGAGCTGCGCGACTACATCGTCGGACTCAACTGCGGTCGCTGGGACTACATCTTCAGCTTCATCAAAAAATTCGCCAAGCGCGCGGACTTTTTGCTGCCGGAGCGGCGTCTGATCACGATGACCACCCATTTCATGCGCTCTTATTCGCTGCTTTGCATCAAGACGTGTCATCGCCGTGGAGCGTTCGCGATGGGGGGTATGGCGGCGCAGATCCCGATCAAGAACGATCCGGTCGCAAACGACGCGGCGATCGCCAAGGTACGAGCGGACAAGGAGCGTGAAGCGGGCGACGGGCACGATGGCACTTGGGTGGCTCACCCGGGCCTGGTGCCGATCGCGATGGAAGTGTTCGATCGGCTCATGCCGACTCCCAATCAGCTTCATCGGCTGCGCGAAGACGTCTCGGTGAGTGCTGCGGATCTCCTCAGGATTCCCGAAGGCCGGATCACCGAAGAGGGGTTGCGCGAAAACGTCAGCGTGTCGCTCCAGTACATGGCGGCTTGGCTCTGCGGAAATGGCTGTGTGCCGATCAACAATTTGATGGAAGACGCGGCGACCGCCGAAATCTCGCGTGCGCAGATTTGGCAGTGGATCCGTCATGCGGGCGGTGTGCTCGACGATGGACGGAAGATCACGGATGGTCTCTTCCGCGAGATGCTCGCAACCGAGTGCAAATCGCTTCGCGCCCGACTCGGCGATGCGGCGTACGACGCGGGGCGCTTCGATGCCGCGGCGCGCTTGCTCGATTCGATCACTACGGCGCCGGAGTTTGCGACCTTCCTGACGTTGGCCGCGTACCGCGAGCTCCAGTGACGGTTTGCGAGTCGCGAAAAACCAGCCTCCCAAAAATATCGACCCCCCTGAACCTTCAGTAATTTCGAGGACCGAAGTCATGCAGATGAAAACCGCCGAACAGCTCGCCCGTGAATGGCAAGACAATCCCCGTTGGCGCGGAGTCACGCGCGGATACAAGGCGGAGGATGTCGTTCGCCTTCGCGGTACCGTCCACGTCGAGCATTCCCTCGCGCGACTTGGCGCCGAGAAGCTCTGGCGCCACATGTCGGCGATGCCGTTCGTCAATGCGCTCGGTGCGTTGACCGGCAACCAGGCCATGCAGCAGGTGCGCGCGGGCCTCAAGGCGATTTATCTCTCGGGATGGCAGGTCGCCGGTGACGCCAACCTCGCGGGCGAAATGTATCCGGACCAGTCGCTCTATCCGGCGAATTCGGTCCCGCAGGTCGTCCGTCGCATCAACAGCACGTTGCTGCGTGCCGATCAGCTGCACCACGCCGAAGGCAATGATTCCATCGATTGGCTGCAACCGATCGTGGCGGATGCCGAAGCGGGTTTCGGCGGTGTACTCAACGCTTTCGAGCTCATGAAGGGGATGATCGAGGCCGGCGCGGCCGGCGTGCACTTCGAGGATCAACTTTCATCGGCGAAGAAGTGCGGGCACATGGGTGGCAAGGTGCTGGTGCCGACTCAAGAGGCGGTGAACAAGCTCGTCGCGGCGCGTTTGGCGGCCGACGTGTGCGATGTGCCGACCATCCTCGTCGCACGCACGGACGCCGAGAGTGCGAATTTGTTGACGGCCGACGTCGACGAGCGTGACCGTCCGTTCATCGATGCCTCGAAGGGCCGCACTCCGGAAGGTTTCTTTTACGTACGGGCGGGTCTCGAGCAGGCCATCGCGCGCGGACTTGCCTATGCGCCGTACGCCGACTTGTTGTGGTGCGAGACCGGCACGCCGGACCTCGAAGAGGCCAAGCACTTCGCAGAAGCCATCCACAAACAGTTCCCGGGCAAGCTGCTCGCGTACAACTGCTCGCCGTCGTTCAATTGGAAGAAGAAACTCGACGATGCGACGATCGCCAAGTTCCAGCGTGAGCTCGGTGCGATGGGCTACAAGTTCCAGTTCATCACGCTCGCGGGTTTCCACGCGCTCAACTACTCGATGTTCACCCTCGCCAAGGGCTACCGCGAGTCGCAGATGACGGCGTACGTGGCGCTGCAGCAGGCGGAGTTCGGCTCCGAGAAGGACGGCTACACGGCGACCAAGCACCAGCGCGAAGTCGGCGCGGGTTACTTCGACGACGTCACCCAGACCGTGACCGCCGGGCAGTCGTCCGTGACGGCCATGAAGGGCTCGACCGAAGAAGAGCAGTTCGCCGTCGGCTGACGCGGCTCGGGTACAATCCGCGGCCTTCGTTCGAGGGTCGCGGATGTCCTCCATGCTTTTCGATCCGGCGTGTCGACGCTGTCCCAGACTCGCGGAGTTTCGTGAGGACTCGGGTCGGCGGTACCCCGGCTACCACGCCGCGCCGGTCCCCGCTTTTGGTGACGACGCCCCAAGTTGGTTGATCGTCGGTTTGGCTCCGGGCATGCATGGGGCCAATCGAACGGGTCGACCCTTCACGGGTGATCACGCCGGGATCATGCTGTATCAAACGCTGCACGAGCTCGGCGCCTCCTCGGCCGCTCAGTCCGAGTCGGTCGACGATGGGCTCTCGCTCTTCGGGGTTCGCATCACCAATGCCGTGAAATGCCTCCCGCCGGAGAACAAGCCGACTCCCGCCGAGGCGCGCACCTGCAATGGTTTTCTTCGCGCTGAGCTCGCCGCCCACCAGGGCGTACGCGTGCTCGTCGCGCTCGGACGAATTGCCCACGATGCCATCCTCGATGCGGCGGGCGAGAGTCGTGGGGCTTATCGCTTTGCGCACGCAGCCGAGCATCGGCTCGCCGATGGCCGATGGCTCGTCGATTCCTACCACTGCAGCCGTTACAACACGCAAACCAAGCGACTGACCACGGACATGTTCCGAAAGGTGCTTGCACGCGCTCAAAGTCTTGCTGCGAAGTCGTCGGAATAGGGCGTGTGAGCGTCGCTTTCGATTCGAAGGAATTCGTGGCGAGCCTGCCGAAGCGGCCCGGCGTATATCGAATGTTCGCGGGCGATGGATCGCTACTCTACGTGGGCAAGGCGAAAAACCTGCGCGATCGGGTTGGGAGTTATTTCGTCCCCTCGAATGTGATGCCCAAGGTTCAGACCTTGGTTGCTCAGATCGTCTCGATGGAGGTGACGGTCACGCGATCCGAAACCGAGGCCTTGCTGCTCGAGCACAACCTCATCAAGGCCCTGCACCCGAAGTACAACGTGGTCCTCAGGGATGACAAGAGCTTCCCTTATCTTTGGCTTTCTGCCGACCATGATTTTCCGCGTCTGTCGGTGTATCGCGGATCTCGGAATGTGCCGGGCCGGTTCTTCGGGCCTTATCCGAATGCGGGAGCAGTGAGCGAGTCACTTCATTACTTGCAGAAAATCTTCAGGCTCCGCAACTGTCGCGACAGTTACTTTGCCCATCGCAGCCGTCCGTGTCTGCAACACCAGATCGGTCGATGTTCGGCGCCGTGCGTCGAGTTGATCTCTAAATCGGACTACGCTCGCGACGTCGAGGCGGCCGTGCAGGTGCTCGAGGGGCGCAACGACGATGTGCAGAAACAGCTGGCCTCGCGAATGGAGGAGGCGTCCGAGCGTCTCGAGTTCGAGCGAGCGGCGGCGCTGCGCGATCAAATCGCCGCCATCAAAGAATTGCAGGCGCAGCAAGTCGTTGCCGCCGACGACGAGCGCGATGCCGATATTTTTGCCATCACGGGAGATCCAGGCGGTTACGCGATCAGCGTGATGCCGGTTCGGGGAGGGCGCAGCCTCGGGACGAGCGGCTTTTTCCCGAAAGCCGTGTTCGTCGAGGCGGTCGAAGCGCTGTCGTCGTTCATCATGCAGTACTACGGCGAGCAGTCACCACCCCCGGAGATCTACACGAACCTCGTACTCGAGGATTCCGAGTCGATCGCCGAGGCGCTCGCATCGATCGCCGGGCATGTGGTTCGGGTACGACGCGCCCAGCGCGGCCTTGCGGCGCGATGGGTCGAGATGGCGCAGGAAAATGCCGCCAACGCCCTGCGTATGCGGCTCGCGCGTCGAGACGGCTACGAAGCTTTGCTCGCCTCGCTCGCCGAAGAACTCGAGCTCCCCGCCGCACCGGAACGCATGGAATGCTTCGATATCAGCCATACGCAGGGGGAGGGTACGGTCGCCTCCTGCGTCGTATTCGGCCGTGAGGGGCCGCTCAAAAAAGACTATCGACGCTTCAACATCGAAGGGGTGACGCCGGGCGATGATTACGGGGCATTGCGGGAGGCGATCACGCGCCGCTATGCACGCATCGCGGCAGGAGAAATTCCGCGACCCGACCTGCTCGTGATCGACGGGGGCCCCGCCCAGATCGCCGGCGTCGTCGAAGTGCTCTCCGCCGCGGGCTTCGCCGACCAATCGGTCATCGGTATCTCCAAGGGGCCCGATCGTCGCGCGGGGCAGGAGCGTATCCATTTCCCCGGTGGGCTGCGGCCGCCGCTCATTCCGGGGCCGCAGTCTTCGGCGCTGAAGGCGATCCAGCGTATTCGGGACGAAGCACACCGGTTCGCCATCACGGGACACCGGCGTCGACGGGCCAAACGATTCAACGAATCGATTCTCGAAACCGTTCCCGGTCTCGGTCCTGCGAAGCGACGGGCTTTGCTCCAGCATTTCGGCGGGCTTCAGGGTGTGTTGAAAGCGGGGCGCATGGATCTCGAGCGTGCGCCGGGCATTGGTCCGGCCCTCGCTCAAAACCTTTATGATGCGCTGCATCCCGGCGGCTGATCGCCGAGCGACGCCCGGACACGCCACATGTTGTTGACCGTCCCCAACGTGCTCACTTGGATGAGGATCTTCTCGATCCCTGTCGTCGTGGTGCTTTTCTACATGCCGTTTCCGTGGTCGGATCCGGCGGCGGGAGCCTTGTTCGCGATCGCCGGGATCACCGACAGCCTCGATGGGTATTTCGCGCGCAAGTACGGGCAGACGTCGCGGCTCGGTGCGTTCCTCGATCCCGTCGCCGATAAATTGATCGTTGCCGTGGCGCTCGTGCTGCTCGTGAGCAAAGACCCGCGTTTGATCGTGGTGTTGCCCGCGATCGTCATCATCGGTCGCGAAATCGCCATTTCGGCGCTCCGAGAATGGATGGCCGAGATCGGTCAGCGCACCAAGGTAGCCGTCTCATCGCTCGGGAAGATCAAGACCATCGTTCAGATCGTCGGGCTTTCGATGATGCTGATCCGCTGGGACGTCTGGATCCTGCCGACCTACGAGGTCGGTCTCATGCTGACCGTCATCGCGGCGGTTCTGACCCTGGTCTCTGCAGCCGACTACCTGCGCGCGGCCTGGCCCGACCTGAAGGCGCAGTGAGTTTTCGGGGTGGATTCCCCCGGACCCGAGTCACCCAAACTTGACTTCACGGGGGTCGCCACTACAATCTGCGGCCTCTGTACCCGGGCGGGAATAGCTCAGTTGGTAGAGCACGACCTTGCCAAGGTCGGGGTCGCGAGTTCGAGTCTCGTTTCCCGCTCCATTTTTTTCATCCTTGTCGGCGCGGCTAGGTGGCAGAGTGGTCATGCAGCGGCCTGCAAAGCCGTCTACGCCGGTTCGATTCCGACCCTAGCCTCCAGCTCCAACCGTCCGCGGCGCGCCGAATTCGCCCCGCCTTTGGCTTCTGGATAACTTCAGCGTCACTCTCGGCGTCGTGTAATCGAGCAGGATGTGGTTGGCCTGATCGGCGAACACGTCTTGCATGAAGGTCGTCTCGACCACCATCCGGCCGCCGGACGTCGGCGCAGACATCTCCTGGTACACGAGCACGTTATCGCCCTCGAGCTCCGCGCCCACCGTGATGGGCGTCAGCGACCGTCCGTCGAGGGTGGACCATCGAAATTTTTTCTCGACTTCCAAGGCGATGCGGGCGCGACCTTCGATAGAACCCGGCTGAACGTCATCGCGAACTCCGAGCGCCGCGAGCAAGCGTAGCGCGTCGTGGTAGTGGATGGCGTGGACGATTTCCCACAGACCGCTGCGCTCGTTGATGGCGACGCGGGTGAGCGTGACGTGCGAGCGGTGGGCGTGCGCGAGCGAGGACGTTCCGATCATCACTGCGACGGCGAGTGCTGCGAGTGTTCGCAGTCCTCGCCGTCGCGGCATGAGGCGATCCATCACTGAGCGGGAGGTTGCAGCGGAACGTCTTTGCTGCCGGTCACGCCGTCCGCTTTGTCGGCCTTGGGCTCGGTCTTGAGTTCGGCAAGAGCGTCGAGCATCTGGTTGCGATCACGATCGCGACCGCGGAACAACTCGATACGGCTTTGCTCGATCCGGCGCGGCGTGATGTTGTTGGTTTTATCCGCATCGGCGATCAGGTGGTTGCGATCGA
>JBIJCL010000095.1:0-7018 GCA_044344725.1 Steroidobacteraceae bacterium
TGCCCGGCTTTTTGAGTTTTTGGGTGTGCGGATCGTGACAGGCGGCGCAGGTCACACCCGAGGCGTGCTTGGCGCTTTGAAGGAACGAGCCCCACACAAATACTTCACCCTGCTGCTGGCCATCGGCGTGATAAAGACCCTCGGACAAGGTCTCAGGCAGATAGTGATCGAGCAAGGCGTCCCCCGCTTCAGCCCCTTCCGCGAACTGCGCACGCCGCGAGTGACAGGCCGCACAGGTTTGCATCTCGGCGGCCGCGCGATCCTTGCCGATACCGACGAGATACGGCGTTTCAGGCGATTCGATATGGGATGACCCCGGACCATGACAGGCCTCGCAACCCACGGCGAGATCCGACCAGCTTGTCGAAAAGGTCAGGCTCTGCCCATCAAAGTTTTTGCGCACATTGGTCGAGTGGCAGTCGGCGCACATCACGTTCCAATTTTGCGCCGGCTGCGTCCAATGCAATTCGTCGCGATGGTCGATGCGCTCGTCGGGATAGAGATGGAACCAGCGCTGACCACCCTGCTCACGAGGGCGGGTGTCCCAACTGATCGAGAGCGCCTGCAGTCGTCCGCCCGGGAGCTCCACGAGATACTGCTGCAGCGGCTCGACTCCGAACGTGTACTTCACTTCGAAATCGTCGAGCGACCCATCAGGCCCGTCGGTCCGAACGAAAAATCGATCGTCGCGACGAAAAAATGTCGTGGTGACGTTGGCGTAACGAAACGTCGAGTTGTCGAAATTACCGAGTACTGTGGCAACCGTCGCATGTTGCATCGCCTTGGCGTGCTGCGAGCTCTGCCAAGCCGCATGCTCGTCCACATGGCAGTCTACACAGCGCGCGCTGCCGACGAAGGTGGGTGCAACGTCGCTCCCAGAGTCGGACGCGACATTCATCAAGATCGCGAGCACGACCGCCGCGATCACGACCACCCCACCCCACAGGACCCCACTCTTGCGCATGCCGGCTAAGGATATCCGGATGTAAAAAAAAGGGCCCGCAGCATGAGCCACGGGCCCTCTTGTTTACAAAGGATGGCGGGTACTTAGAACTTCATGCTCGCACGAACGAACATGGACCGACCCACCGCCGACACGGGAATCGAGTACTCCGTGCGGAACGGCTTTTCGTCGGCAAGATTGTCGATACCCACCAGGACGGTCGTCTGATCGTTGAGTTCATAGCTCGCCGAAATACTGTGGACCCAGAACGCCGGAGCGTACGGCTCGACCGTATCTTGCAAAGTCTCAAACTCGACGAACCGATAGAGCTGCGTGTCGAGCCATGTGGAATTCAACGCCACAGAAAGCGGACCGCGATTCCAGCCGATGGTGGCATTCACCACGTACTCCGGATTGTTGATTTCGAACTTCTCCGGGTTCGCGCGATCGGGCTCACCGAAGAACTCGAAATTATTTCGCTTCTCGAGATAGCTGCCGCTCACCCCGAAGTTGAAATCTCCGAGCCCCTCGGTCGCCATGAAGTAATTGAGGTCGAAGTCGACACCCGAGACCTCGAGGCCGGCGAAGTTCACGTCGGACTGTCTCAAGAAGTTGAATCCGAGGAACGTCGGGCTTGCCGAGTTGCGATTACGAGTGAAGAGGCGGCAGAACTGGTTGTCGAGGCTGGGCGCATCGTAGCAACCGTCGACGATGTTCTGGGCGGAGATCGAGGCCACGGCGTTGCTGATCTCGATATTCCAGTAGTCGAACGAGGCCGTGAAACCGCTCAAGAAGCGCGGACGCAAGACCAACCCGATCGTGTACGACTCCGACTCCTCCGGCTGCAGGTTGGGGTTGCCGGCGACGACGCCCGTAAACCGCGCAGTCAGCGGGTCGGTGAAGCTCGCCGGAATACCATCTGCGAGGCAATTCTTTGAACGGTTTGACGGTGACGGACCGGAGTTCCGATTCGCCTGATCACAGGGATCGACGGGGCGGAACGTCGCAGCCGTCTCCGGGGTGAACAACTCGGAGATGTTCGGCGCACGAATGGTTTCAGAGAGACCCGCGCGGATGCGGATGTCCTCGACCGGCGACCAAACCAAACCCACCTTCCAGCTGTCTGCGCTGCCGGCTGTCGAGTACGAACCGCCGCGATACGACGCATCGAGATTGAGGAGGTTGAAGAGCGGAACGTCGGCGAGCAAGGGAATCGAGAGCTCGACGAATCCTTCGGAGACGTCGTACTTGCCACTGACGTCCGAATCGGCCGCAAACTGGAATCCATACCCTGCCACGGCGTACGGGTCGTTGATGAAACGGCTCTTCTCCTCGCGCCACTCGGCACCCAAGGCGACTGCGATGGGGCCCGCCGGCATCTCGAACCACGCACTCGAGTCACCGGAGACGATGGCCTGAGCTACCGTCTGTTCGATACGGCTCTCATCCTGGCGGATGTAGTTGAGGAACTCGTTCGTGCCGCGATCCTGCGGGTTGTACGAGAACACGTTGAGCGGCTGGCAGGACTTGTCTCGTGGATCGAAGGTATCGATCGACGCGAGCGTCGGACGCGTGAAGAGATCCCAACCCGGTGTCAACGCAGAAATCGGCGCGCGCGAATTCGGATCGAGGTTGATACGGCAGGTCGGCTGCCCGGTCGCCGGGTCGATGACCGCATCGACGGCAGAGAAGAAGCGATCCTCGAGACGCATCGCACTGCGATACATCGCGTCGGAGCGTCCGTAGTTGAGCGAGATGTCGTACTTCCAACCTTCGCCGAATGTGCCGTCGATCCCCGTCACGACACGCAGCGTCTCGCGCTGGTTGTAGATGAGCGGATCGAACACATCGACGTGGTCACGGCCAACGACAAACTGCGCCGTATCGCGCACCGAAGGATCGGCGGCGATCTCGGCGTTGACGATCGCGCGAAGCGCCGCCGGGATGAACGGGTTATCCAAAGAAATGGGGATGGAATCGTCGAAGCTGTTGTACGGGTTGTATTCCCGCGCCCGCGCCTCGACGTACTTGAGCTCACCGTATACCCGTGCCGAATCCGAGAGTTCTAGGTTCGCAAAGATATTGACGACGGAGTTGACCGCGTCGGGCGTCATTGAGGTTTCATCGAAGGTCTGCGCCGCACCGTCACCGCCCTGCTGGTTGAACGTTCCGAGATAGATGCCATCCTGGAACGGTCGAACCTGACCGGTGCTGGGATCAACGATCCAGCATCCGTAACCCTGACGGCCATTGAAACTCTGACGGCAATCATCGACACCGTTTTTGTCGGTATCGTGGATCGTCGAGAAGTAGCCGGCGGGGTCGGCATAGCCGAAGCGCGTGAGATCGAGACCGATCAAGCCCGGGACGGCCGAACCCGAGAACACCTGGTTCGGTCCAAAGGCTCGAGCCGGCGCGCTGCGGGCTCGGTCGATGAGCGACTGCGGCGTATTCGCGTAACGCGGCGCGCCGCTGCCGAGCAGGATCGTGCGTCCGAGCGCCGAGCTTGCAGAAACTCCAGCCGGCAACGGATCACCCGCCTGAAAACGCAGCGCGGGATTTTGATCGCGGGTCCAGATGCCGTTACCGCGGGTGGCCTCTCGCTCACCCTGGAACAACAACTGACGCTTCTCGGTCTGCAGCGCGAAGGCAAGATTGCCGCGGCCGTCGGCGAATTCGAGTCCGTGGACGAAGGAGCCATAGAAACGTCCCGCATCACCTTCGAACGAGCCGCCAACCTGGGCGTCGATCTCGGTACCGACGAAGTCCGTCTTGGTGACGAAGTTGACGACACCCGTCACAGCATCCGACCCATACACCGCTGCAGCGCCACCGGTAAGCACATCGACACGCTCAATGAGACCCGCGGGGATCGAGGTGATGTCGACCGCCGAGCTGCCCGGAATGCCTGCGACGTGCCGACGACCGTTGACCAGCACGAGCGTTCGATTGACGCCCATGTTGCGCAGGTTGAGTGACACGCGGCCTGCGAGACCGTCGCGCGCCGTCTGCTCGACATTGTTGGAGGCGATCAGTGCGGGGATGGTTTCGAGCGCATCACCCGCCGAAGTGATGCCGCGTACTTCGAGTTGTTCCGCGGTGATGACTTGCACAGGCTGTGCGGCGTTGAGCGGATTGACCGCCAAGCGTGAACCCGTGACTACGACCTCCTCGAGGGCAGCGTCGTTTTGGGCAGCGGCGATGCTGGTGGAAAGTGCAGCCGCGACGAACGCGGCAATGCGCGAAGACCGGTAGAGGCGCGACATTTTTATTCTCCCTGAACTTTGAAAGAGCGGTTCCCGTCGCGAGTATAGATAATCTCTTTTCGGCTTCAATAACCATGTTTTCCGCCAATCGATGACGCACCTTTTTGGTGCCGCCAGGCGCGAGGTGTGCTACTAAATAGAGCATCTCGAGTTCTCAAGGATGTCTCGTCATGCGTCGGATCGCCCTTGTTTTGTCGTTGTTGTGGGTAGTGGGTCACGAGGCAACGGGCGCCTCCCCCTCTCCCGTTGGTCTTTGGAAAACCGTCGACGACAAAACGGGTCAAGCGCGTTCCCACGTTCGCATTTCGGACTCTGCCGGCGTACTGAGCGGCCGTATCGAGCTGATCCTCGAACTGGACAAGCGCGATGCCAAATGCCTCGCCTGCAGCGGAGCAAAGAAAAACCAGCCCATCACCGGCATGACCATCCTCGAGGGTGTACGTCGCAACCGCAGCGCCTCCCATTGGGATGGCGGAAACATCCTCGATCCGAACGACGGCAAGGTGTATCGGGTGCGTCTCACGCCGCAAAGCGACGGCCGTACGCTGGAGGTGCGAGGCTATCTCGGACCGTTCTATCGAAACCAGTATTGGGTGAGAGTCGACTAAGCCGCAAACAAGGCGATGATCGTCGTCGCTGCAGCGATGTTGAGAGCGAAGCCGACGACGACACCCGATGAGAAGGCGATGGCATTCGGGCCAGTTGCCACGGGCAGCATGAACGCGAAACTTGCGGCGATGGCCACGGGGAACACCAAAGTCTGAAGCGGCGTACCGGTTGCTTCGGCAATCGCCGCCACGACCGGAAGCATGGAGGTCAGGGTCGCCACGTTGCTCGCGAGCTCCGACACCAAGATGGTCGTGAGCACGAGAATCACGATGAGACCGAACGTCGAGAGGCCCTCGAGACTGACGATCCAGGCGCCGATCCATTGTGCGAGGCCTGTGGTTTCCATGGCCGCAGCCAGCGAAAGCCCACCTCCGAAGAGAATGGCGATCCCCCAGGGAATGCGTTCGGCACGCGTCCAGTCGATGAGCTTTTCACCACTCTTTCGACCGGAGGGCACGAGGAACAATGCGAGCGCACCGATGACGGCGATGCTGGTGTCGCTCAGCTTTGCGAGTGGTGACCATTCGTTGAGCTGCAAACGAAACATCCAGGCCAATGCCACGAGACCAAAGATCACGCCGATACGAATCTCGGGCTTCGATATCGGTCCGAGTTTCTCGAGCGCCGATCGCACGACATCTCCCATGACCCGGGACGTTGCGGTCCTTTTTCCGAAAAGCGGAGCGCAGAGCAATAGCCACGAGATCGGCAGAATGACGAGAATGAGCGGAATCGCCTGACTCATCCAATCGACGAACGCCATCGGCTCACCCGCGCGCTCAAAGAAACCCATCGCGATGAGATTGGTCGGGGAGCCGACCGGCGTACCGACGCCCGCGATCGTCGCAGCATGCGCCACGCCGAGCAGCAGCGCACCACCGAGCGCGAGATCTGGCTTTCCATCGGGCGACAACGCCCTCGCCGCTCCAAGAGCGATCGGCGCAAGCATCAGTGTCGTCGCCGTGTTGGAGATCCACATCGAGATCACCGCCGACGCCAGCATGAAACACCCGACGAGCGGAATCGGCCGCCCTCCCGCGAACGACGCGATGGAGAGCGCGATACGTTCGTGAAGTCGCCAATGCTCGACAGCGGCGGCGAGCATGAAGCCGCCGATGAAGAGAAAAATGATGGGATCCGCGTAGGGTGCCGCAGCGTCCTTGACAGACGCTGCTCCGAGCAAGGGCAATACAGCCAATGGCAGCAACGCGGTCGCCGCGATCGGGATGGCCTCGGTGACCCACCACACCACCATGAGCGCCGCAAGCGACACCACCCACCAGGCTTCGGTCGTAAGACCGTCGGGCGGCGTAATGCCTTGCAGCGCGAGCGCCAGCATCGGACCGAGGACGAGTCCGATGCGACGTCCCAATACGCCCAAAGAACCGGAATCGTCCTGATCGAAATTTTTCATGTGGATATCAGATTACGCAGGGCGGCGAACTTGGCCCAAGCCTCGTCCCACTCCGACTCGACTTGCGAATCGTGCACGATGCCGCCGCCGATGTCCCAACGAGCTTCACCGCGACGCGATTGCAACGAACGGATGACGACACTGAACTCGGCGTCGCCATCGGGCTCCACCCAGCCGAGAACTCCGCCATAGAGTCCTCTCGGGCCTTGCTCGAGCTCTCGAATCATCCGACAAGCCTCGATCTTCGGCGCGCCCGTCATCGAACCCGGCGGAAATGCCGCGGCCAAAGCGTCCCACACATCGAGCCCCTCGCGGAGTTCGCCTCTGATGGTGGAAGTCATCTGCGCCACGCTTGCGTAGCGCTCCACTTCGAAGAGCGAGTCCACCCTCACGCTGCCCGGCACGCACACACGACCCAGATCGTTGCGCGCGAGGTCGGTGATCATGACGTTCTCGGCGCGATCCTTGATCGACTCGCCGAGTTCGCGAAGGGTTTGTTCGGTCGATGCGCCATCGAGTCGACGAGTTCCCTTCATGGGGCGCAGCAGCGCTTCACGATCGCGCACAGACAAAAACCGTTCCGGACTCGCCGACAGCAGTTCGAAGTCGGTCAGACTGACCCAAGCCGCATGGTCGACGGGGTTTCGGGCGAGCAGCGCGGCGAACAACGTCGCGGGATCTTCGGGAGGCGAGAACCGCACCGGAAAGGTCAGGCACAATTGATAAAGCCGACCCGATGCGATCGCCTCGTGAATTTTCGCGACCGCCTGCGCATGCCATTCTTTG
>JBIJCL010000096.1:0-7000 GCA_044344725.1 Steroidobacteraceae bacterium
CGACCACTCGGTGCAGGTCGATCATTACGGCACCGACGATGCCCTCGCCAAAAACACCAAGATCGAATTCGAGCGAAACGGCGAGCGCTATTCGTTCCTGCGTTGGGGACAAACCGCGTTCCGCAATTTCAAGGTGGTTCCGCCGAACACCGGCATCGTCCACCAAGTCAACCTCGAATACCTCGGGCGGGTCGTCTTCGAGAACACCGACGGTGCTCGGCCGCAGGCCTATCCCGACACCCTGGTCGGTACCGACTCGCACACCACGATGATCAACGGTCTCGGTGTACTCGGCTGGGGCGTCGGCGGCATCGAGGCTGAAGCCGCGATGCTGGGCCAGCCCGTGACGATGCTCATCCCGCAAGTCGTGGGGTTCAAACTCACCGGCCAATTGCAGCCCGGCGCCACAGCGACCGACCTCGTGCTGACGGTCACCGAGATGCTCCGCAAGAAGGGTGTGGTCGAAAAATTCGTCGAATACTTTGGCGACGGTCTCGCCAACCTCCCGCTCGCCGATCGCGCAACCATCGCCAACATGGCGCCGGAATACGGCAGCACCTGCGGCATCTTCCCGATCGACGAGGAGACGCTGCGATACCTCGAACTCTCGGGACGTCCCAAGGCGCAGATCGACCTCGTCGAGGCCTACGCCAAGGCGCAAGGCATGTGGCGCTATAACGGAGCGCCTCAAGCCGATTACACCGACGTGCTCGAGCTCGACCTCAGCACCGTCGAACCCTCCCTTGCGGGCCCCAAGCGTCCGCAAGATCGGGTGCCCGTACGCAGCCTCAAGCAGGTCTATCAAAAGACCCACGCGCAGATGGCCGAAGAGCGCGCCAAGAAGAACCCCTCGGCGTCAGGCGTCGGTACCGTCAACAACGGCGGCTCGTACGACGTGCGCGACGGCGCGGTGCTCATCGCGGCAATCACGAGCTGCACCAACACCTCCAACCCTTCGGTCATGCTTGGCGCCGCCCTGCTCGCGCGCAATGCCGCTCGAAAGGGTCTCAAAGCCAAGCCGTGGGTCAAGACGAGCCTTTCGCCAGGCTCGAAGGTGGTGACCGACTACCTCACCAAGGCCCAACTGCTCGACGACTACGCCGCAGTCGGCTTCCACGTGACCGGCTACGGCTGCATGACGTGCATCGGTAACTCGGGTCCCTTGAAGCCCGAAATCTCGGCAGCCGTCAAATCGGGCGATGTCATTGCGACGTCGGTGCTCTCGGGCAACAGAAACTTCGAAGGACGAGTGCATCCGGAAGTGAAGATGAACTTCCTCGCCTCCCCGCCACTCGTGGTCGCTTACGCGCTCGCCGGCACGACGAACATCGATCTCAACACCGAGCCGCTCGGCACCGGATCGGACGGTCAGCCGGTATTCCTCAAAGATATCTGGCCGAGCCCCAAGGAAGTGGCCGATACCGTACGAGCGTCTATCGATTCGAACATGTTCCGAGGAAGCTACGGTGACGTGTTCGCGGGCGATGCAAACTGGCAGGCGATCAAAGTTCCTGCGGGTAACCTCTACGCCTGGGACGACAAATCGACCTACGTACGTAATCCGCCCTACTTCGAAGGTATGGGTATGCAGCCGGAGGCGGTAAAGCCCATCCGCGGCGCTCGCGCGCTCGCGCTGCTCGGCGATTCGGTCACCACCGATCACATCTCGCCCGCCGGAGATATCGCCAAAGGAAGCCCGGCTGCGAAGTACCTCGAGTCGCACGGCGTCCAAAAGGCGGACTTCAACTCCTACGGCGCACGCCGCGGAAATCACGAAGTCATGATGCGCGGCACCTTCGCCAATATCCGTCTGCGAAATTTGCTCGTTCCAGGAACCGAAGGCGGCGTCACGCTGCACATCCCCTCGGGCGAACAAATGTCCATCTATGACGCCTCGATGAAGTACCAAGCCGCCGGCACTCCGCTCGTGGTGCTCGCGGGCAAGGAATATGGCACCGGGTCCTCTCGAGACTGGGCGGCCAAGGGCACCATGTTGCTCGGCGTCAAAGCGGTCATCGCCGAAAGCTTCGAACGCATCCACCGCTCCAACCTGATCGGCATGGGCGTGCTCCCGTGCCAGTTCACGAATGGCCAGAACGCCCAGAGCCTCGGCCTCACCGGCCTCGAAACCTTCGAGTTCGGCGATCTGCAAAACGCCGAGGCTCGAACCGTATCGGTGACGGCGACACCAAAGGACGGCGACAAACCGATCGTGTTCGAGGTCAGAGTCCGTATCGACACCCCCAAGGAGCGCGATTACTACCGACACGGCGGCATCCTGCAGTACGTGCTTCGTCAGCTCGCGCAGGGGCGCGGTCAGTAAACGAGGGACGCTCGCGTGGACGACCTCGAACATCCACGCGAGCCCGCCCCCCGGGTCGTTTTCTTTGACCTCGACGGCACGATCTCCCGTCGAGATACGCTCTTCGGCTATGTGGCGGGCTTCGTGCGACGCCACCCCTCGCGTATGCCCCGATACCTTGCGGTGCTGCCCGCGTTGATCGGCTATGCGCTCGGCGTTCGCGATCGGGGTTACCTCAAAGGTGCCTTGCTGCACGCCGTGATGGGCGGCGCCCTTCGAAAAGAGGTCCAAGCCTGGACCGACGAGTACGTTCCGATGCTCATCGAGCGCGGTGTCTTCGACGAGGCCCTGGCCGCCATCCGCAAACACCGTGATGCGGGCGATCATCTCGTCTTGATGACGGCGACGGTGGATCTCTACGTCCCGGACCTCGCTCAGGCTCTGGGGTTCGACGCCTACCTATGCAGCAAGGTGGCTTGGAGCGAGGACCACCTCGAGGGCTGGCTCACGAGCGCGAACATGCGCGATGAAGAAAAGGCCGCGGCGCTGCGACGGACGGTCGCGAAGTTTCCGGGTAGAAGATTGGTGGGGTATGGCAACTCGGCGCCCGATCTACCGCACCTCAAACTCGTCGACCAAGCCTATCTCGTCAACGCCAGCAAATCTTTGCGAAAAGCCGCCTCGGGACTTCCTGTAGAGTTCAAGTACTGGCTTTAGCGATATTGGCTGCACGCCTCGACTTTCAAGGAAGAAGTCATGAACCGGTATCACGACCCCTCGATTCTGCCCTCGGAGATCCCCTCGGAATCCGAATACTTTGATCGACGGCGCGTCCTGGCCGCACTCGCCGCCTCGGCTGCCATGATCGGCGGCGGAATAGAGGCCGCCGCGCAAGCGGGCAGACTGGCCACTGCGGCGCTGCCGCCTCCGCGGTATACCCGCAATCCCAAGTTTTCGACCAGCGAACCACCGAACTCCTGGGAAGACATCACAACCTATAACAACTTCTACGAGTTTGGCTTCGAAAAGCAGGACCCATACGAGAGGGCTCAGAACTTTCGCAGCCGCCCCTGGAACGTCGAGATCGATGGAGAAGCGGAGATTCGAGGGCGGTTCACCCTCGAGGATATCTTGAAGCCGCATGCCCTCGAGGAGCGCATCTATCGCTTCCGCTGCGTCGAAGCCTGGTCACGCATCGTCCCGTGGATGGGTTTCCCGCTCGCAGATCTCATTCGTCGATTCAAACCGACCTCGCGCGCGAAGTTCGTCGAGTTCACCACCCTTCTCGACCCCAAACAAATGCCGGGACAGCGTACGGGCGTGCTCGATTGGCCATACCGTGAGGGCCTGCGGATCGACGAAGCGATGAACCCGTTGACCTTGCTTGTCGTCGGCGTCTACGGAAAATGGCTGCCCAACCAGAACGGCGCGCCGCTCCGGCTGATCGTTCCTTGGAAATACGGCTTCAAGAGCATCAAGTCGATCGTTCGCATTCGGCTTACGGAGCGACAGCCCGCAACCAGTTGGAACCTCTCCGCGCCGGACGAATACGGATTTTTCGCGAACGTGAACCCTGCCGTAGACCACCCGCGATGGAGTCAGGCCAAAGAGCGGCGAATCGGCGGAAACTTCCTCGCCTCCCGAATCGACACTCTGCCTTTCAACGGGTATGCCGCAGAGGTCGCCTCGCTCTATCGGGGCATGGACTTGAGGCGCTTCTACTAACCGATGTCTGCGCGCAACCTCACGGCGCGCCCGCGGGTGGAACGCGCGCTCAAAGCTCTGGTCTTCATCGGAGCGTCGATTCCGATCGTGCTGCTCGTGGCGGGTGTGGCCGGCGTCGCGGGTCAGTCGCTCGGCCCTAATCCGATCCGCGAGATGCTGCATGTCACCGGCAAGACCTCGCTGAATCTACTTCTGATCACGCTGATGGTGACCCCGGTACGGCACGCCACGGGCTGGATGGCGGTACACGCCATTCGACGCGCGCTCGGTCTGTTTGCATTCACCTATGCGCTACTTCATTTTTTGATCTACGCCGTACTCGAACTCGATCTCGATTTCAGCGATCTCGGGCGCGAGATCGCGCGCCGTCCGTTCATCATCGTCGGTACGGTCGCGCTGCTCGCACTCATTCCACTCGCAGTCACCTCGACGAACCGGATGATGCGCAAGCTAGGCCGTCGTTGGCAGACTCTGCATCAACTCATCTATCCCATCGCGATCCTGGGCGTGTGGCATTACTACTGGCAGGTCAAGGCAGACATCCGCGAACCATTGGTTTACGCCGGAATACTGACGGCGCTCTTGGGGTATCGGCTCTGGCTCAGGCGCCGACGACGCTCGCATTGAGCCTCAAGTAAAAACCCAACTCGGCACGCGCTTCCAGCCCTGGGTGAGCTCGCGATCGAGACGCCGCCAGCCTGGACAGTGTTCGGCGACCGTTGCCCAATAGGCAGCGGAATGGTTCATGTGACGCGTATGCACGAGTTCGTGCACGAGCAGATAGTCGAGTACGGCCGGTTCTTGGAAAACCGCGCATACGTTGAGGCTGATCACGCCACGGCTCGAGCACGATCCCCAACGCGTCCGCTGCCTTCGCAATTGCAGACTGCGATATCGAAAATCTCCTCGTAACGCCGCCGCTCGCAATCGCGCTTCGAGCGCGTTGCGTGCGTGTTCGGTGAGCCACGAGAGCAACGCCCGCCTCGCCGCCGCCGGGGTCGCGCTGTCCCACGCCCCTCGGAGCGACAGCACGCCCCCGCGTATCTCCGATCGCAATCGCCCTCGCCCTCCGGCCAGATGAACTCGATACTGCTCGCCGAGAGCCGAAAGCGTGATCTCGGTCGGCGGAAAAGGCTCTCGCTCCACTCGAGCAGGGCGTGCGGTCAGTTTCTGATTGACCCAGTCGCGGTGCCGCGCAACGAACGCCTCGACTGTCGACATCGCCACTCCACGGGGTACGACGACCTCGACCCGCCCGTCGAGATGAACGCGCAACGCCAATCGACGCGCCCTTACGCTTCGGCGCAGGGTGAGCTGAAGACGGGAAGAACCTCGAGTCTCGTCATCGAGGGGTAATGCGATCTGGTCGAGCACCGGCGGATGATGCCATGCCGATCTGCCGCGGGTTGGAGTACGATTCGCGCCCCATGGCGAGATACTTCAAAAGCGACAACACGGCACCAGCGGCCCCCGAAATACTCGAAGCCATCGCCGCGGCCAACCACGGTTACGCCCGCGGCTACGGCGACGACGAGTGGTCGGCTCGTCTCGACGAACGGTTCTCGAAGGTTTTCGAAAAGCCCGTGCGCGTGTTCCCCGTCGCCACCGGAACCGCGGCGAATACCTTGGCGCTCGCCACGATGGTCCCGCCCTACGGCGCCATCCTCACCCACGAGGAAGGACATATCGTTCGGGACGAATGCGGCGCGCCCGAGTTCATGACCGGAGGCGCACGCCTGATCCTCATGCAGGGCGCGGGAGCCAAGGTCACGCCCCACGCGATCGAGAATGCATTGGCCGCGAACCCCACGTCCGTCCATACCGTCCAGCCGAGGGCGTTGTCGATCACGCAAGCGACGGAACTCGGCACGGTCTATACCCCAGCCGAAGTTCAAAGATTATCGACGCTTGCCCACGCGCGGGGGCTCATCGTGCACATGGACGGGGCTCGATTTGCCAACGCAGTCGCCTCGCTCGGCTGTACACCGGCGGATATCACTTGGCGCGCGGGGGTCGACGTCCTGTCTTTCGGGGCGACCAAGAATGGCGCACTGACCGCGGAAGCGGTCGTGTTCTTCGATCCCGACCGGGTCGCCGACTTCGAGTTTCGACGCAAGCGCGCGGGCCATCTGCTCTCCAAGATGCGTTTTGTTTCCGCGCAACTCTTGGCCTACCTCGATGACAATCTTTGGTTGCGTCTCGCCTCTCGCGCAAATGCCCTGGCGAAGCGATTGGGTGAGGCCGCCGGAGCCGCTTTGATGCACCCCGTCGACGCCAACGAGGTGTTCGTTCGTATCGGGGAACGTGGTGCCGCGACGTTGCGTGAACGAGGATTCGAATTCTATGACTGGGGTGCAGTCGGCTCCGGCGAGGCGCGCCTCGTCGTATCCTGGGATCAACCCGAAGAGGACGTCGCGGCCCTGTGTGCCGCGCTCATCGACCTGCAACGCCAGGGCTGAAAGCGATGAGCATCGAGCTGATCGACATCGGCATCAACCTGACCCACGACAGCTACGACTCCGATCGCGAGCAGGTTCTGCGTCGAGCGTTGGAGGCAGGGGTCGTCCAGTTCGTCGTGACCGGCGCCTCGCTGGAAGGTAGCCAAGCCGCTCTCGATCTCAGTCGCGCCGCGCCCCGCATCTTGCGTTCGACCGCAGGCTGCCATCCGCACCATGCCGTCGATCTGAACGACGTCGCGTTCGAGGCGCTGTCGATCTTGGCCGAGGATCCCTTGGTCGTCGCCATAGGCGAAACCGGTCTCGACTACCACCGAAACTTCTCCGCTCCTCGCGAACAGCGGCTCGCGTTCGAGCGTCAACTTGAGCTTGCGATCCGACTTCAGAAACCGCTCTTCCTGCACGAACGCGATGCCCACCAAGATTTCATCGCCATCCTGCGCGCGCATCGAAAAGAGCTTCCTCCCGCGGTCCTGCATTGCTTTACGGGCAATGGCGAGGCCCTCGAGGTCTGTCT
>JBIJCL010000097.1:0-6969 GCA_044344725.1 Steroidobacteraceae bacterium
TCGCCGAAGGCCCGAGAACACCCGGAGCCGCCATGAAGTTTTGCAGACGGACCCTCGCCTCTCGAGTCCACCGTCCCTTCGGATGCGTATTGATGAACGCTCGATAACCCGCAGCCGTGTCCGACTCGGTGGCGATCAACCAATCGCGTTGCTCGACGAGATCGACGAGCCGCCGCTGTGCCACAGGCACATATTGGCTTTGCGGGTAGCGCGCCACGAACGACTCGTAGGCCTCGAGCGTGTCGGCGCGCTGGGTGCTGCGCCAATCCTGCAGCTCGCCGCAGCCGCCGAGCGCCGCGAGGGCGAGTAGAACGACGATGAAGGATGACCGGCGACGCATGCACCGATTCTAGGTCATGCCGCCGCGGACTGCTGCAACTCGCGCAGGATCATCCGATCCGCCCAGCCCGGCCCCGACAAGGAATCGAAAAAGCCGCAATGCCCCCCGGTCTCGGTGACGATCACTCTCAGGGCGGGCGGTGTGGCCAGTCGCGATAGATCACCCGCCGGGATGATCGGGTCGTCGAGGGCGGTGATGAGGGTCGAGGGCACCACGAGATCTGCGAGTCGATCCTCGGTGATAGCATAGCCACGGAAATAGTCTTCGACGCGATCGTAGCCGGCATGACGCAACACGAGCTCCCGAGTCATCTCACGGAGGTTGCGCGAGGAGATGAGCTCATCGAACTCGAACTGGCCCGGCCAGGCTCGCTGCTTCAGTCGAAGCGATCGCAGCCATTTGCGGACAAAATAATCGTGGTAGAGCGACCAACCGCGCTCCATGGCATCGAGACAATTGGCCGGATCGAGCACCGGCGAAACGCCCACTGCGCGCGCCACGTCGATACCCGCCCTCGGCGCCTCGGCTGCCACCCGCAGCATGAAATTTCCGCCCAAAGAAAACCCGGCGAGATTCAGACGGTGCGAGGGAAACAGGAACTGCAACCGACGAATCGCGCCCACCACCTCAGGCAAGCGGCAGGAATGGAAAAGCTCCTTGTTGAGGTGATGGGTATCCCCGTGATCGCGCAGATTGAGCCGGACCACGTCGAAGCCGTTGTCGTGCAGCGTTTGGGCCAAAGACAGTACGTACAGCGACTGAGCACTGCCCTCCCAGCCGTGAAGAAGCACGGCGAGCAGACGCTGACCTAGCGTTGCATCGGATGTCCGGTTGCGCGGCGCAGGCGAAAAAAAAGCCTGCAATCTCACGCCGTCTCCGCAATCGAGGATCAGCTCGCGACTCGAGGCGAGCAAAGGTCTGGCGCGTCGCTCCACCATCGCCCGACGCAAGGGCAGACTCGGCAAGATCGACTGGACGTGCGCGCCGCGCAACCAACGCGGTGGGGTGAAGTCCTCGGTCACGATCGCCAACCCATCATCGCAGCGATCAGTCGCGCAATCCTGTACCACGCTGCATCAACCAGAGCGCGATGAGAAAAAGCGCTGCAGCCGCCAGCGTCATGATGGCGAAGGCGAGCTCCACGTGAACGTCGGAGCGGCCGAGGAAGCCATAGCGGAAAGCGTTGACCATGTGCAGCACGGGGTTGGCGAAGGACAAGGTCCGCGCCCACTCCGGCAACAGGTTGATCGAATAAAACACACCGCCGAAGTAGGTGAGCGGAGTCAGGATGAACGTCGGGATCCAGTTCACCTGATCGAAATTCTTTGCAAACACGCCGTTGATGAAACCGGCCAGCGAGAAGATGATCGCCGTGAGCAACACCGCTCCGAGAATCACGAAGAGATGCTCGACGGGAAGGTGCGTGAAGATGAGCGAGATGACCGTGACTGCGAGTCCGACCAGCAGGCCGCGCAGCACGCCCCCACCCACATACCCGGCGATGATCACCCAGTTGGGCTGTGGCGAGACGCTGATTTCTTCGAGAAAACGCTGGAACTTCGCGCCGAAGAACGAGGAGGACACATTGGCGTAGGCATTGGTGATGACCGCCATCATGATGAGCCCCGGTGCGATGTACTGCATGTAATCGACACCATCCATCTGCCCGATGCGTCGGCCGATCAAGCTGCCGAAGATCACGAAATAGAGCGCGGCCGTCACGGCGGACGGAACGATGGTCTGACCCCAGATACGAAGGATGCGCCCGAATTCGCGCATCACGATGGTCTGGAAACCAATCCAGCGTACGCTCGCGAACCCTGCGCTCATGCTGCCGCTCCTGACTTGTCGACGAGCCGCATGAAGATCTCTTCGAGTCGATTGACCTTGTTGCGCAAGGTGACGACATGAATGCCCTCGGCCGACAGATGCGCGAAGAGATCGTTGAGGTCCCGATCTTTGCTCACTTCGACCTCGAGGGTGTGCGGGTCGACGACGCGGATGTCATAACCCGGCAACGACGGCGCAACGCCGACGGCCTCTCGAAGGCTGAGGAGGAACGACTCGGTGTGAAGCTTGAGCAACAGACGATCCATCCGGTCGGCCTCGGCGATGCGACCACGATCGATGATGGCGATGTTGCGGCACAGACTCTCGGCTTCTTCGAGATAGTGCGTCGTCAAGATGATGGTGGTGCCGGCGGCATTGAGCTCGCGAAGAAACTCCCACATCGAACGTCGGATCTCGATGTCGACGCCTGCCGTCGGCTCATCGAGGATGAGCAGCCGCGGCTCGTGCACGAGCGCACGCGCAATCATGAGTCGGCGCTTCATGCCGCCCGAAAGCGTGCGCGTCATTTTGTTGCGCTTGTCCCAGAGCGACAATTTCGTGAGGTATTTCTCGGCGCGCTCGCGGGCCACTCGCCGCGGAATGCCATAGAACCCCGCCTGATTGACGACGATGGTCTCGGGGGTTTCGAACTGGTTGAGATTGAGCTCCTGCGGCACGACACCGATGCAGGCCTTTGCCGCTTCGAGATCGGAATCGAGGTCGTGACCGAACACGCGGACGGAACCGGCTGTTTTGGTCACGAGCGAGGTGCAGATACCGATCAGGGTGCTTTTGCCGGCGCCGTTGGGGCCGAGCAGCGCGAAGAAATCGCCCTCGTGGACATCGAGGTCGACCCCTTTCAGGGCCTCTACCCCGTTTTTGTATCGCTTGACGAGACCTCGAACCGCGAGCGCTTCCATGAGGCGGCGAAAGATAGCATGGCCGCCAAACCTTGAAGTACTGGGTCTAACGCACCGGCGATAAAGTCCGTGAGGGCGACCGGATCAGGCAGAGCTGCGCGACACCGCGGCCAGACGCTGTACTCCAGCGAGCGTGGTTTCCCAAAGCGCCGTGCGATCACCGGCTTTGGCAGCCTGGATTCGTCGGCGCCAGAAGAGGACGTCCTCACCCCAGCGCAGGACCACGCAAGGCCCCGCGGTTTCGGCCAACTCGTCGATTTGCGGCAGCTCGAGCTCGCGCAATGCCGCGCAACCGGCGGGCGAAAGCCCGAGCAGCAACGACGCTGCGGCGGGCCTCGAGAGCGCCGTTTGCCAGGCGAAATAACAGACGATTCGCGCAAAACCCCGCCCTGCCTGCCCTTCGCACAAACCGGGTGGCAGGCGCGGCAAACTGACGCCGGCCTGAACGCGCTTCCAGAGTGCAAAGGCGGTATCTGTAGAGAGATCGAAGAGCAGATAAGGGCAGTCGGCGACGGAGGCGAGTACCCCATCTTCGAGGCCGAGCCATTCTTCGCGGAGCATGGACGCGGCAGACGGCAGCACGATCTTAGAACTCTCGAGTGCCTCGCGCAGGATGCGCAAGCCACGAAGATTCATGCCGCCGACCTGGCGGATGATCTCCCGGTCGACACTGCGGGCGAAGTCGGTTTCGGTGGTGGCGAGGGCGATGGGGTCGCGGCTAGGGAATTTTTTGTCGGTGGCCATGCATTCCTCCGTTTTTTCGCCGGAAATGGTCGCCCAAACCAACTTGGAACGCAGCGTTTGTTTTGGGATATTTTCCATCGAAATACATTCTTTGATAGGCCCTCCCCCATGCACGTCACCGACGAGCGCTACAAGCGCGACCGTTTGCGTCTCGAACTCGCCCTGCGACTCATCCGGCATGAGGCGCGTACCCACACCATCCGCCACTGGACGGGGCTCAGCGACGACCGAGTCCGAAAGCTCTACCGGTCCTACATCAAGCCCGGCGCAGGGGTCCGCCGGCACCGAGGCAAGTCTCCCGCCCAGGTCAATTACTTCCTGCGAGCGACCGGCGTGGGCGCCGAGGCTCACGCCCTGGCTTCAATACTCGTGCTCTTCGGTGCCGTGTCCGACAAACCCGATCCCGCCTCGCTCAAGAAAATCCCCACCATCGCTCGGGGTCGTCTGCTGTGCGACGCCTACGAAGCCTACCGGCGCGTCTCACCACGTCCTCGCATCGACTTCGAACACGCGGCTTTCCTCGCCAAGGCCCTCACGGTCGGGGACGAAATCCGGCTGCGCTTCTGCCCAGCCTGTCAGGCGCTCAACATCGTCGAAACCGTCACCCTTCGCGATCCCGTCTGTCGGGCTTGCGAAGCTCCCATGCCCGAGAAAACCTCAAGCCATCGCGGGACGACGAGAACTCCTGCGCCATCACGCATCTGAACAGACTGCTAGAATTCCAGCGCTCCGCCGGCTCGTGCCTGCGTGCACGATCCTCACGCGGGGCCGAAATTCATGCCGTCATCCTCCCAACGTTCCGCCGCCAACTTTCTCGCCGGGCCCTATCTCGACCGGAGGGCGGATTTGCGCGAGGACCCGCGGTGGCTCGAATCGGCGCGAGCCGATGCCGATGCCTTATTCCTGCCGGTGCGCGGAACCGCGTTGGGCGTCACGGGAGATCCGCCGACCGCAGCCTTCGTCGACCGCTCTCACGCCATGGTGCGCTCGAGTCCCGACGATTCTTTGGTCTTGCTCGGATGGTTTCGTGATCGACGCTGCGTACTCGTTCAACTCGACGAACGCGAGACGCCCGACGATCCTCGCGATGAAGCCTTCCGGTTCGAGGAGCTGAGGCCTCTGGCGGGAACGCTCGGGGCCGAAGAAGCAGGTCTCCTCGCCTACGCGCGCGCACTCGCTTTCTGGCAGGGACGGCATCGACACTGCGGCGTCTGCGGATCGCCCACGCAACCCACGCGAGCGGGCCATGTCATGACCTGCAGCGATCCAAAATGCGCCGCCGAGTTCTTTCCCAGAATCGACCCGGCGATCATCGTGCTCGTGAGCGATGGCGAACGCGCCTTGCTCGGTCGGCAGGCCTCTTGGCCATCCGGCCGCTACTCGACCATCGCGGGTTTCGTCGAACCGGGCGAGAGCCTGGAGGATGCCGTCGCCCGGGAAGTGCTCGAAGAAACCGGGGTCCGTATCCTCGACAGCGACTACCACTCGTCCCAGCCCTGGCCCTTCCCCTCGTCCTTGATGTTGGGGTTCATGGCCACTGCCGCACGCGGGGCGATCGTCCGCGCAGGCAGCGAGCTCGAAGACGCCCGCTGGGTGACTCGCGAGGAGATCGCCTCGGGTGAAGTCATTCTGCCGCCGCAGACGTCGATCTCCCATCGATTGATTGCCAACTGGTTCGACGCGGGATCTTCCGTCCCGCTGCACACCTTGCGAATGCGAAGTTGGGGCACGACTGCACCCCGAGGAAAGGCGGCTAGCGGGTAGAATCCGGGGCGTGATCCGCTTGATCCGCAGCCCCTTGATCCGGATTTTGTTGTGCCTCGCCGGCTTCGCTGTCGCGAGCACCCCGGGCGTTGCCGGAATCGACATCGAAATCAACGGCGTCGATGGCGCGATGCGTCGCAACGTGCTGATCTTCCTCAGTCTCGAGCGCTACAAGGGTCGCGACGATCTCGACCAAGCGCTGATCGAGCGACTGCAGGAACGTGCCGAAAGAGAAGCCGCGAACGCGCTTCGTCCCTTCGGCTACTACGAAGCTACGGTCACCTCCAAAGTCGAGGCAGCCGGCGAAGGTCGATGGCGCGCTCGACTCGATATCGTTCCGGGCAAGCCGGTGATTTTGGACGAAGTGGAAGTCGGCGTGACGGGCTCGGGAAGCGAAGACCCGGCGTTCCGGGCTCTGCTCTCGGCTGCAGCGCTCAAGCGCGGCGATCGGCTCGAGCATGCCAAGTACGACACGCTCAAAGATGGACTGCGCCGGACCGCCGCAACGCTCGGCTATGTCGATGCGAAGTTGACGATCAGCGAGCTCGTGGTCGATCCGTCTCTACACCGCGCATCGATGCGTCTCGTCATGGATACGGGCGAACGCTATCGCTTCGGTCCGACTTCGATCGAGCAACGATCACTCGAAGAGTCGCTGCTCAGACGCTTCCTGCGTTACGAAGAATCTTCACCCTACGATGCCACTCAATTATTGAGAACGCAGTTCGCGCTCGACGACAGTCAATATTTCTCGAATGTCGAGGTACTCGCGGGAACGCCGAATTCCGAAACGCGCGTCATTCCCGTGAACATCCGAGCCGAACCCAACCGTCGCAACCGATACTCCGTCGGCGCAGGCTATGCCACCGACAGCAAGGCTCGCGGGACCCTCACCTGGGAAAATCGTCGTCTCAACGATCGCGGTCATCGTTCGCGCGTGGAGATAAAAGCCGGACAGCTCGAGCAGTCGGTCGAAGCGCGTTACCTGGTGCCGATCGGTGACCCCGCACTCGAGAAGCTCGGGTTCGAGTGGCGTTACGCGCGCGACGAGCTCGGCGATCTCGATACGCGAACCACCCGATTCCAGCCCTCGGTCACCCGCGTCGATGGTGAATGGCAGCGCGTGATGTTCGCTTCGCTCAGCCGGGTACGCACGATCACCGCGGGCTCGGCAAATCGCAGCGGCTTCGAAGACTCGACCACGCTCGTCATCCCCGGCATCAGCTATGCCTCGGTACCCCGGGGTTATCTCGGAGAGGCGCTGTTTTCGCGAGCGCTCTACGCCGAGCTGCGCGGTTCCGTCACCGGCCTCGGAGCAGAAGAGGACTATTTGCAGTTGCGGCTCGAAGCAGAACGTGTCTTCGACCTGGC
>JBIJCL010000098.1:0-6925 GCA_044344725.1 Steroidobacteraceae bacterium
CGGGCATAATCATCCGGTCGACTTCGAGTACGACCACGGACATGCTCATGGGGATATGCCTCACCACCACGGTGATGGGCACGTCGAACACAAGCACAAGAAAAAGCGCCGCAGGCGCTGAAGTCTCAGGGAGAGACCATGCAGGGGGCCGCGAAAGCGGCCCTTTGTATTTTCGGCGTCAGCGCGACGTCTGCATGGCGCCTCGCGTCAGGCCTCGGTCGCGAAGACCCGGCCTCTCGCTCCGAATCCTTGATGCGCTTGCCGGCCGTAGGTCACTTTCTCGACACGTTTGCCGGTCAACACTTCGAGCATTCCCTGGATGCGGCGCATGCGTGAGGCGACGAGGGCGCCGTTGTGGTCGTTCAGATCTCGACAGCGACGCGCAAGATCTGCGCATTCGGCCCATCGCGGCGGCAGTACGCGCTCGGGATCGCAAGCCTTGATCAAGCTTGCGAGCCCTGCGTTGTCGACCGAGAAGCCATGCAGTCTCAGTAGATCGTGGCGCTCGCCTTGAAGCCGCAATATGGAGAGCATGCAGTCTTGACGCGAGCGACACGCGGCTTCGAGTCGCTCCGGGGATTCATCTCGCAGCAGAATGGATTTTTCGGTTTCGAGCAGCGACTCAAGTTGGGTCAGCAGTCGTTGCTCGTCTTCGAGGAAACGAGTCAAGATTTGTTTGATTTCTTCACGCGTCGACATTTCGGCAGGTCTCGATCGGAGTTGGTTCAGATCCGACCCGACGCCTTGCCGATTTCCCAATCGAGCTTCATGAGCTGATCAGCGATTTTCTTGGTGTCGATTTGATAGTCGCCGCGCTCGATGGCCAGTCGAATGGCTTCGACCTTGGCCTCGTTGATTCCGGAGGACACCGCAACTCGGGCTTCGAGATCGGCCATCCGTCGCGCCGAGGACGAGACCTCGACGTTCGGTCGACCGGACCCGTTGTCCTTCGCGTCTCCTTCGATCGGCTTCCCTCGGGTGCCCGCGGAGGGTACGACCCCTACGGAAGGGCGGGGATCCAAACCACTGATTTTGATAGTCATGGCATCACTCTCACGTTCTGCTCTCTGTCTGTAACGGCCGGGTCACCGAAAACTTTAGGGGTCTCATTCATGAAATGTGACGCCCATGGCGTTTCCGCCCTGACTCATCGGTCCACTCGCACTACACCCGGGGTATCGGCTCTAGCCTGAATCACCTTGAGGGAGGTCGAGTGTCTTATGCGAACTGTTTCCCCTGAGCGGGCGTCGGCCAGGGCGATGCCGCTCGAACGGATCTCGATTCCCGGCATTGCGGCCAGGACGGTAACCACCTCACCCCGCTTGATCGCGGGAGGGCGATCGAGCGCGTCGAGCGGGATCACGGCATCGGCGGGAATGCTTCGTCGGACCAACTGCCCAAGCACTGCGTCTTCAGAGGTCGAGCAGCATCGGACCGTCCCCGGGAATCGGCGAGTCTCGAGGCGAATGTCCGCCTGACCGATGGTCGTGCCCATCGGGATCGCGTGGTTTGCGACCGCCACCATCGTCTCGGTCGAGACGCTGACCGGAACACTGACGGACCATTGGATCATCCCGTCCGTACACGCGACCCTGACTGTCACCCGAGCGCCGAGGTTCACGTTGGGCGCCAGGTTCGCTTGCAAGGGGCGATCGCAGGCGACCAATTGCAGTCGGCGATCGAGAGGTACTGCCTCTGCGGTCGATTCCGGAGCCTGTCTGCGGATCTCCGCCTCCGCTGTCCGTTCGATCGCGCCGAGATCTTGGATTTTGATGGTTGATGCCTGTGCCGCTTCTCCCGAAATGGCAAGGAGGGCCAGACCGATTGCGCAAGCCATGCGCCCGATATCAAAGAATACAGGCCGTGTTCGGAGCGTCATAAAACCGTCCTTCAAAGAGACTTGCCGATGACTTTGCAATGGTCATGCCAGCCCTGGCGGCGATTGGCACGGCGGTTGCAACGACCGGTCGGGAGCCAATTTTTTGGCGGAGGAGCAGATGCTCGATCTCGATAAACATCTCGCAGTTCATGCGGCCGCACTTCGGCTGAGTGCGCAGCGTTCGGAAGTCATTGCACGAAACCTTGCGAATTCAGACACGCCCAACTTTAAAGCGGTCGATTTCGACTTTCGTGTAGCGCTCGATCGGGCGATCGGAACATCCGATTCGGAGTCTTTGCGAACCACTCAGCGCGGTCACATCGCGGGTCCGGGAGGGGTTTCGAACTCGGGGATTCCCCTGGCCACGATAGAACGTGCGCCGCTCGCCCCGTCGTTGGACGGCAACACGGTCGACGTTTCGCTCGAGCAGGCGGAGTTTGCAAAGAATTCCATTCGCTATCAGGCGTCTCTCAATTTTCTCAACTCCCAGCTGCGCGGTCTGATGACGGCGATTACGGGGCAATAATTATGTCCAGCTTCAGAATTTTCGACATCGCGGGTTCCGGCGTCGCCGCTCAGAACGTGCGCCTCAACACGGTCGCCAGCAACCTCGCCAACTCGAGCAGCGTCAGTAGCACGGTCGAGGGCACCTACAAGGCTCGTTACCCGGTATTCGAAGCGATTCGAGGTGAGATCAACGGCCAGGAGACGGGCGCCGCCGTAATCGTCAAAGAAGTGATCGTCTCCGACCGGGCACCGAACCAACGATATGAACCGTCGAATCCGCTCGCCGATGCGAACGGGTTCGTCTACACGCCGGACATCAGCACGGTGGAGCAGATTACCGACATGGTCTCGGCATCGCGTTCCTATCAAAACAACATCGAAGTCATGCGCACGGCGCGCGACTTGATGATGGCCACGTTGCGACTCGGTCAGGGCTGATCAGGAGCATCCTCATGAACACGCTTGACTCGATGGTGACCAGTTCCGCTCCGATCGCAAGCCCGCAGCGAAGAAATCAGCTGCAGGAATTGGGGTCTGACCAGTTCATCATGCTGATGGTTGCGCAGATGAAAAATCAGGATCCTCTGAAGCCCGCCGATCCCGCCGAGTTCCTGGGACAGCTCGCGCAGTTCAGCACGGTATCCGGAGTGCGAGCCATGCAGGATTCGATGTCGGACATGGTCTCGGCGATGCGCTCGTCGCAGATGCTCTCCGGTACCGGAATGGTCGGGCGCGAAGTGTTGGGGGCGACGAGCGCCGCGACTTTCGACGGGGCCACCGCAGTGAATGCTGCCGCAGACTTGCCGATCGGCACATCGGCGGCGGTCGCGCTCGTCAAAGATGTCTCGGGCGCGGTCGTTCGCCAGATCCCGCTGTCGGCTCGCCCCGGACTCAACGGGTTTTCCTGGGATGGACGTGATGACGCCGGCGTCTCCGCGCCTCCGGGTCGATACAGCATCGAAGTCTCCGCGGTGTCCGCGGGTCGCGCCGAGTCGATTCCCACCTTGCTTTACGGACGGGTCGACAGCGTGACGCTCGATTCCGCCAACGGCGGTTTGATTCTCAATACATCCCACGGTGCCTTGCCATTGGCCGCTGTCAGGCGAGTGCTTTGATTCGGGCGGCTTAAAGAGGAGAACGACCCATGTCCATGCGAACTGCAGTCACCGGGCTCAATGCCTCGCAGACCCAACTCTCGGCCATCGCCAATAATTTGGCGAACGCCTCGACGACGGGGTTCAAAGCGTCGCGCACGGAATTCGCCGACCTGTACTCGGCCGATGCCAACGTGACGACTCCGGGATCAGGTGTCAGGGTCGCCGGCGTGACCCAGATGATGAAGCAGGGTGGGCTCGAGTTCACCGGCAATACGCTGGATCTCGCAATCAACGGGAATGGCTTCTTCATGCTCCGCAACAGCGAGGTGACGAGCTACACGCGCGCCGGTAATTTTCGGTTGAATACGGACGGTGTGATCGTCACCGCATCGGGCGACCCCTTGATGTTCTACCCGCCGAGCATTCCGCGGGATGATCAAAACAACGGTACGGCGATGACGACCTCCTTCAGTGTTGTCTCGACGGGTACGCCGAACAATCCCACATCGATTGATGCGAATCAGCCCTTGCGTATCGGAGAGGTGGACTATCCGCTCACGCGTCTCGACCTCGATCGGTTGGGTGTTCTGCGCGCCACCTACTCGAACGGTGAAATCCGGGCGATCGGGCAGGTCGTCGTCGCCACGTTTTCGACGCCGACGAATCTCGCACAGTTGGGTGATACCACCTGGAAGTCAACCTTCGGTTCAGGGCCGGCACAACTCGATGCACCGGCCGCTGGAGATCGCGGATCCATCGAAGCCGGAGCGCTCGAGGCTTCCAACGTCGAGATCACCGAGGAGTTGGTCGACATGATCACGGCTCAACGCAACTTCCAGGCCAACGCCAAGATGATCACGACCGCCGACCAAGTGGCGCAAACCGTTTTGAATATCCGCTGACGCGTCGGCGAAGACTTTAGGAGTTCATTTTCATGTCCATGCGAACTTCGGTTACCGGGCTCAATGCGGCACAGACGGAGTTGTCGACGATCGCGAACAACCTCGCGAACGCCGCGACGTCCGGGTTCAAGGCCTCTCGAGTCGAGTTCGCCGATATCTTTGCAGCCGATGCGTCGAAGGTGACCCCTGGGGCGGGCGTTCGCGTAGCCGGTGTCACCCAGATGATGAAGCAGGGTGGGCTCGAGTTCACCGGGCAAAACCTCGACTTGGCCATCAACGGAAACGGCTTTTTCGTGATGCGCGATTCGAACGAGCAATTCACCTATACCCGCTCCGGTAACTTCCGTCTGAATACTGTCGGCGACATCGTCAACCCGTCTGGGTCGAAGCTGATGTTCTTCGCCCCACGCGGAGACGGCACCTTCAACGAGACCGAAGGCGGCTTGATCTCGATCAAGGCCGATGCGCCCAATGCAAACGGTGCCCCACTCACTCGGCTCGATGTGGATCAGTCGGGAATATTGCGAGCCTCTTACTCGGACGGCTCAGTCTCCGATCTCGGAAAAATCGCCGTCGCAACGTTTTCCACACCGACCAATCTCGCCCAGCTAGGCGATACCACATGGCGCGCGACCCTCGGCTCGGGCGGACCTTCGCTCGCGGCGCCGGGTGTCGGTGATCGGGGGAAGATCGAAGCCGGAGCTCTCGAAGGCTCGAATGTCGATATCGCCGAACAACTCGTGCACATGATTACCGCGCAAAGAAATTTCCAGGCGAACGCCAAGTCGATTTCGACGGCTGACGCGATCGCGCAGTCGATCATCAACATCCGCTAGGTCGAGAAGAGGACCCCAACATGGATAAAGTGGTCTATACATCGATGGGCGGCGCGAAAGTTGCGCTCCGCGCTCAAGGCATCAACAGCCATAACCTTGCCAACATCAATACGTCCGGCTTTCGAGCTCATCTCAGCTCGTCGGAACCGTCCGAATCTGGCGGCGCCGCACGCGTCAATGTGGTTCGTGCGCGAGAAACGTTCAGTACCGACCACGGCCCGTTGCAGGTTACCGGCCGAGATCTCGACGTCGCGTTGGCCGGCCCGGGATGGCTGGTGGTGGAAGACGCGTTGGGGCGCGAGGCGTTCACTCGCGCCGGAAGTCTGCACATCAATGAATTAGGCGAGCTCCGCAACGCAGCGAATCAATATGTCCTCGGTGAAAGCGGTCGCTTGGTGATTCCGCAGAATACCTCGTTGACCATCGCCGCGACGGGAGAGATATCCGTCGTACCGATCGGTCAGGGGCCTGAGGCGACAACGGTCGTCGGCAAGCTGAAGCTCGTGAATCCCGACCCTCTGGCTTTGCAACGCGGTGTGGACGGACTCTTCCGTACCCGTGATGGCGTATTCGCAGCGTCCGATCCATCGGTACGCATTCAGTCCGGCGCGTTGGAAGGGAGCAACGTCAACGGTGCCGAAGTTCTCGTGAACATGATCGAGCTTTCAAGAAGTTTTGAGATGCAGATGCGCACGATCCGTGCGGTCGAAGAAAACGCCCGCAGCGCGCAGTCGCTGCTGTCGATGACAGGCTAAACGATTACCTGAGAGGTTAACGACGATGGACGCATCACTTTGGGCAGCGAAGACCGGACTCGAGGCGCAGCAGACGCGCATGACGGTGGTCGCTAACAACTTGGCGAACGTCAATACCACGGGCTTCAAAAAAACGAGAGTCGCGTTCGAGGACTTGATGTTCTGCTGCTCGCATTTTTTGTCGTCATGTACTCTATCTCCTCCTTGAATGAAGGAAAGTACCGAGTGATGGCGGACTCCATGTCTGCCGCTTTCCGAGGCGAGCCGATGCGGCAGACACCGATCGCGACAAATACTGAAGAGGGCATGCCCAGCGCCGACGTGATCGCCCTCAAGAACCCCACGATGGCCGGTCAAAATGCCATCCCTCCGGCCCTGACGAGGCAAAACCCGGCGTCGCTCGCCGATATCGGCGACCAAATCGCCCGTGCGATGGCACCGCTCGTGCTCAAAGATGAAGTGATCATTCGACGACATCAGAACTGGCTCGAGGTCGAGATCAAAAACGACGTCCTGTTTCCGAGCGGGTCGGCGACGCTCACTCCCGCGGCGACTGGCGTGGTTCGGCAGCTTGCGAACGTCCTTTCGGGACTCCCCAATCCGATCTTCGTGGAGGGTCATACCGACAACGTGCCCATTTCGAGCCCGGTTTTTCCGAGCAACTGGGAGCTTTCTGCAGCGCGCTCTGCAGCGGTCATTCGCCTACTGACGACAGGCGGGGTGTCACCCGATCAGATGACCGCTCTTGGATTCGGCGAATATCGGCCGACACAATCGAACGACACAGTGACGGGCCGCGCGGCGAATCGCCGCGTTCTGCTCGCGATTCTTTCCCCGGACCGAACGGGTCAAAGTTTATACTCCCAAAGTCGCGACCCGGCAGTCGTCATCGATCAATCGATACCGAAGGCACCTCCGCCGACGAGTCGATGAGCCTTTTCAGGAGAGT
>JBIJCL010000099.1:0-6883 GCA_044344725.1 Steroidobacteraceae bacterium
GGTCGGCTTGCGCTCGAGCGTATCGGCCTCGACGGGCAGCTCGAGATCACACCGAATGGTTGCGAGTTTTCTCGAAAGCTCGAGCGTTTCGAGACCGGCGCGCAAGTTGTCGCCGACTTTTCCCGTCACCTCGTGGGCATTGGCGATGAGCTGATCGAGGGTTTGATACTGACCGAGCCACTTCGCCGCCGTTTTCGGTCCTACCTTGTCGATACCCGGAATGTTGTCCGAGCTGTCGCCCACCAACGCGAGGTAATCAATGATTTGCTCAGGCCATACATCGAATTTTGCTTTCACACCGGCGCGATCGTAGAGACTGCCGCTCATCGTGTTGACGAGGGTGATGTGCGGCTCGACGAGTTGGCACATGTCCTTGTCGCCCGTCGAGATCAATACGTTTTGCCCCGAGCTCGCCGCTCGTCGCGCCAACGTACCGATGACATCGTCGGCTTCGACCCCGGAGATTCGCAGCAAAGGCAGACCCAATGCGCGCACGACTTCGAGCAGAGGTTCGACCTGCGAGCGCAAGTCGTCGGGCATCGGCGGTCGATGCGATTTGTATTCGGCGAAGAGCTCGTCGCGAAAAGTTTTGCCCGGTGCATCGAACACGACGGCAAGCCTTGCCGGTGCGGTCTCGCGCATGAGCTTGAGCAGCATGTTGACCACGCCGAGTACGGCGCCGGTCGGCTCACCTTTCGAGTTGGTGAGCGGTGGAAGCGCGTGGAAGGCGCGGTAAAGGTAGGAGGATCCGTCGACGAGGACGAGATCGGGCGGGGAGGCAGAGATGGCAGTCATGCGGTGGCAATCATGCCCTTAAAAGAGAACGCCGGGCAGCGCGAGCGAACTCACGCGGCCCGGCGTTTGTCATGCAATGAATCAGGCGACGCCGGGTGCCTTCACCCAGACTTTGCACCAGCCCGGGTTCTTCACGAGCTTGCCCGGGAAGAGGTTGCACTTGGCGAGCGGGGCCTTGCGATCTTTGTCGGCCCACTGCAGGCAGTTACCGCAGTGTTGCTCGGGCTTGTGGTTCGGGTTGGCCTTCTGGTCGACCTTCTTGGTGTCCTCGACGTAACCGAGAGCTTTGGCGGCCGGCTCGGTCGGGCTGAGGACAGGCAGAGCGCCGGCGGCCGGTTTCGCTTGGGCGAACGCGGTTTCGACGACGACCGGAATGGCCGGCAGACCCAGTACGGTGGCACCGAGCACCTGACGGCGCGAGAGCTTGTCAGACTTCATGGGCAAATCCTTTTGGTGAGAGGTCGAAGAACGACTTGATTATACGCGTCGTCTCACCTTGCTGGCGGACCACGTACTCGATTATCGCGACGATTCGAATTTGCGTGCGCTGAATCGCGATTGATTCTCATTACGAGCGGAACGATGAGACCAAATGCCAACAGCACCCAGAATGTTCCGAGGCCGGCGACGCCATGACATCCGCTCGCGCAGTGCAGACACATCGCACTCGGGGAGTGTGATGTCGTAGCTCCGCTCGGCGAACCGGTGGGTGTGTCGAGCGTTCCGCAGAACGCGCTCGCGATCAGCGCATCGATGCCTGCTTGCACGCCGAGACGGCTGGTCGTGCCATTTGGCTCGTGACAGACCGCGAGAGTGCGAAGCAGTACGAAGCTAAAAAGAGCGAGCATCACCATGGCGCGACGTCGTCGTCGAGCATCGGCCGCACTCATGCCGACTCGCATTGTGACCTGCGACGGCGCAGGGACGTGACACGGTGATTCGGGGTGGAGGGCGATCATCACCCGCCATCATAGACAGGCGATGAAAACTTTGATGCTGCGGAAAACCGAGGGGTCAGTTCGGCGGCGGCGCAGGCGCGTCGGACGGTGCGGAGGGGTTCGAGGGTGCCGGAGTGCTCGACGGTGTGGGCGAACTCGATGGCGCGGGCGATGTCGCCTCGCGCTCCCGGACGACGATCTGTTGGGATTCATCCGGAAGATAAAGCGCGCCCGTCTGTCCGCAGGCCGCGAGCAGCAGGGCAAGCGAGGCGGTGACAAGGGGCTTCAAGGTGAGGCTCATGACGTGACGAGGCTCAGGGCGTAGGCATCATCCGGCCGTCGCGCAAGGCGAGCCAGCCTCGCGCCACGCGATAGAGGATCCACGCGCCGATGATGAGAAAGCCGACGGCCGCCGTGGCGAAGCCGACGAGGATCAGCATGAGCGGCGCCGAGACGATGAGTACCAGCGCACTGGCGATGAAGGCGATCCAAAACGTACGGATCTGCCACGTGAAATGGGAGGCGAGCCAGGTGTCTGCGACGTCACGCCGACGAGCGTAATTCATGATGACTGCGGCGATGGACGGCAAGCCGAAAATGAAACTGCCGATGATGGTAGCGGGTCCTGTGATGCCGATGAGCACGGACAGCGCATGCAGTCCGTAGATGATGTGCGTCCAGGTGAGCAAGGACGGATCGGGTATGCGTTGGGGATCGTTCATGGGCGTCGCTTGATGATGGCGATGGTGATGCGAGAAATGCAAACGGGTTGACCCTGCTCGTTGCTGATGTCGATCGTCCAGACCTGACTGCGAGCGCCGGCATGCACGAGTCGAGTGATGCCCGTCACCGTCTCACCCTCGCGGGCGGGGCGCAGATGATTGGCATTGATTTCCTGACCGACCGCCGCCTGCTCGTCGTTGAGGGACCAATTGGCGGCAATACTCGCAAGCGACTCGGCGAACGCCACCGAGGCGCCGCCGTGGAGGATGCGCATGGGCTGGCAGTTGCGCGAGGTGACCGGCATCGTGCCTTTGAGATAATCATCGCCAACGTCGGTGAGCACGATGCCTAGCGTTTCGACCATGGTGTCGTGCGCTTTCGCATTCATCGCCGCAAGGGTCGCCTCGGGACGCCAGGGAATTTTTTGGCCTTTCATGTCTTGCTGCCTTTATCGTCGGTTCGCAGCGAGGCGCCGACTCGTCGGTAAGCCTCTCGGAAGGGGATGCCTTCCTTTACGACGAGTTCGTTGGCGCGTTCGGCCGCATGAATGGCAGGGTCCATCTCGATGTTCTCCGGCTTGAAGGACATCGCATCGATCGCCGGCGCGATGATCGAGGTACTCGCGAGCGCGAGATCGATACCTCGGAAAAGAGGCGCCTTGAGCAACTGCAGATCGCGCTGATAGCCCGACGGCAGCTTGGCGAAGATGCCGAGCGCCTCGACGAGACAGCCGTGTGCCGAGGCGGTTCGACCGCGCAACAACTCGAACACGTCGGGGTTGCGCTTCTGGGGCATGATCGAGGAGCCCGTCGTGAACTCGTCCGGCAGATCGAGGAAGGCGAACTCCTGCGTATAGAAGAGGCAGGTATCCGCCGCAAAACGTCCGAGGTCCTGCATCAGCAGGGCGATTTCGAAAAGCAGTTGTGCCTCGGCTTTGCCGCGCGATAGTTGTACGGCCGTGACGGGCTCATGCGTCTCGTCGAAGTCGAGTGCCTTGCGGGTCGATTCTCGGTCGATGGGCAGACCGGGTGTGCCGTAGCCTGCCGCTGAGCCCAGCGGATTTTTTCCGAGACGTCGTTGCACGGAACGCAAGCCCGACGCATCGTCACGCAACTCGGCTGCGAAACCTTCGGCCCACAAACCGACGGAACTCGGCATCGCCTGCTGCATGTGGGTGTAGCCGGGTAATTCGATGTCGCCTTGTCGTACAGCGAGACGATCGAGTGAAGCCGCGACCTCTTCGGCGCCGCGTGCCAGTTGCTCCGTGACGTCACGCAAATAAAGGCGGAGGGCCGTGAGAACCTGATCGTTGCGTGAGCGCCCGAGGTGCACGCGGCCTCCCGCTTCGCCGATCCTCGCGGTGAGTCGCCGTTCGAGCGCAGTCTGACCATCCTCGTCCGAAAGCTCGATCTTCCACTCGCCCTTGGCGTGCGAGGCGGCGAGCGCTTCGAGGCCGCTCTCGATGGATTCGCAGTCTGCGTCCGAGAGCAGACCTTGATCGTTCAGCATCTGGGCATGAGCGATCGAGGCGCGGGCGTCATAGGGCACGAGACGCTCGTCGAGCGCGTGGTCTTCGCCCGCCGTGAAGGCAAGCACTCGTTCATCGAGTGGCGCGCCTTTGTCCCAGAGACGGCTCATGATTTTCCAGCGTCGCCCGCAGCAAGTTCGGCCGGTGCAAGTTTGCCGATATCCGCCACGACGAGCGTGCCTGTTCCTTCGTTGGTGAACACTTCGGCGAGGATGGCGTCCGGCGATTTATAAGAAATGACGTGGACGCGTTTGACGCCGCCTTGAATCGCACTCTCGATGGCTTTGGCTTTCGGCAGCATGCCGTCGATGATGCGCTTTTCGTCGCGCAGGCGCTTGACTCCGGCGAGATCCGTATAAGAAATGACCGAGGAGGGATCTTCGACGCGCTCGAGGATGCCCGGCGCGCCGGTACAAAGAATGAGTTTCTCCGCGCCGAGCGCCGCACCGATAGCCGAAGCGACCGTATCGGCATTGATGTTCAGCAAGGTGCCAGAGCCGTCGCTGGAGAGCGGCGAGATTACCGGCATGAGCCCGTTATCGAGCAGTTTGCGCAGCACGTCGGTATCGATGTAGTCGATGTCGCCCACGAAGCCGTAGTCGATGGTCGCATCACCCGTTTGCAATTTGACCGGCGCGCGCTTGTGAGCCTGCACGAGCCCTGCATCGACGCCGCTGAGACCGATCGCTTGGATCTCGAGTTCACGGCAGGTAGCGAGAATGCGCGTATTGATGAGTCCCGAGAGCACCATGGCCGTGGCGTCGATGGACCGCGCGTCGGTGACGCGCCGACCTTCCACCATTTGAGTGGGCACGCCGAGCTTTTCGGTCACTTCGGTCAGTTGCGGACCGCCGCCGTGAACGAACACGACACGAATTCCGAGCGAGTGAAGAATGGCGATCTGCTCGATCAAGCCGCGCGTCGCATCGGGATCACCGAACACGCCACCGCCTGCTTTGACGACGAAGGTTTTTCCCTTGTACAAGCGGATGTAAGGTGCCGCGCTGCGCAGCGCCCGGATGACGGCGGCAGGGTCGGCTCGGTGCATGATCATCGTTCGGATCCTCCATTCGAAAGCATGCGGTGCAGTACCGCCATCTGTGCGGGCAAACGGTTGTGCGCCTCGCGTTGAACTACGCTGCGTGGGCCATCGAGCACTTCATCGGCGACGGCCACGTTGCGTCGAACCGGCAGGCAATGCATGAACTTGCAGTCGCTGGCCGATTTCGAGAACCAGTTTTCCCGTATGCACCAGTCGGCGAGACCCGCACGAAGCGTGGCGTCACCGACGGAGTCGCCGTAATGCGTGGTCGAGCCCCATTCTTTGGCGTACACCACGTGAGCGCCGTTGAGCGCTTCGGATCGATCATTGGTTTCGCGTACCGAGCCGCCGGATGCCGCTGCAGCCGCGCGAGCTTTGTCCATGATCTCTGGCGGGAGTGCGAAACCTTCGGGACGAAGTACGACGACCTCCATGCCGCGCTGTGCAGCCATGTGCACGGTGGCGGCGGGCACGGCGAGCGGCGTCACGCGTGGATGATTCGCCCAAGAGAGTACGAACTTCGCGCGCTGGGGGACTCGCAGGTCTTCGAGAGTCTTCCAGTCGGCGAGGGCCTGACACGGGTGATTCATCGCCGACTCGAGATTGATGAGCGGCTTGTCGACGACCGAGGCCATCGCCTTGAAGCTGGTCTCCGCCAGGTCGTGACGAAGATCTTTACCCTCGGCGAAGGCGCGGATGCCGAGAGCGTCGGCATAGGAGGCGAGCACGGGCAGACCCTCGCGCACATGCTCAGCCGCCGAGCCGTTCATGATGGCGCCGGTGCGAGTTTCGAGTTGCCAGGTTCCTTGGCCGGGCGTGATCACGAAGGACTGGCCTCCGAGCCGCATCATGCCGACCTGAAACGACGAGAGCGTGCGCAGTGAGGGATTGAAGAACACGAGCCCGAGAATCTTCCCCGCGAGCGCTCGCGGTTCGGGGTGTTCTTCAAGGCGACGGGCAAGCGCGAGCAGATCGAGGATCTCCTCGCGGCTAAAGTCAGCGAGATCGAAAAATCGTTTCATAGGTCTATCAAGGCCTCTCTCAGGAGGTCGACGTGTTTTTCTTGGAGAATGTACGGGGGCAAGAGTCGCACGACATGCGGATCACCGCTCGTGCCGACCAGGATGTTTCGCTCGAGTAAAATCTTTTGGATTTCTTTGGCGGGCCGCGAGCAAATCAGCCCGTGTAGGAAACCCGCGCCCTGGTGACCCGTGACGGGGCCGACGGTGCAGGTGTCGCGTAGATACTTTGCGACGCGTCGAACGTTTTCGAGAAGCTTTTCGCTTTCGATGGCCTCGATGACCGCCTCGATGGCCGCGCAGGCCATCGGACCGCCACCGAAGGTGGTGCCGAGCCCTTCGAGCTTGAGCGCATCCGTGACGCGAGGGGTCATCAGCAACGCGCCGCAGGGGAAGCCGTTGCCGAGCGCTTTCGCCGTCGTGATCATGTCCGGTATGACGTCATAGAACTGAGCGGCGAAGGGCTGACCGCTGCGACCCACGCCGATCTGCACTTCGTCGAAGATGAGTACGGTGCCGGTCTCGTTGCAGCGCGCGCGAAGTGCGGCGAGGAATTCGTGGCCCATGTCGAAGGCGCCACCGACACCCTGAACGGGTTCGACGATGACTGCTGCCGTATCGGTATCGACCTGACTGGCAATGGCGCTCACGTCACGCCGCGGTATCCAACCAATGTCGAAAGGCGCACGCGGGAACTCGTACCATTTTTTGTCTGCGCCCCAGGTCACCGCGCCGGCGGCTGCGGTCCGTCCATGAAAAGCGCCTTCGATGGCGACGACTTTGGAGCGACGCGTCATCTTGAACGCCATGCGCAGCGCGTTCTCGTTGGCTTCGGCGC
>JBIJCL010000134.1:0-5564 GCA_044344725.1 Steroidobacteraceae bacterium
CAAAAAAGCTTTGGTGATATGGAGCAAAAAACCAAAGCTTTGCAGGCGCGTCTCAAAGTTAAACCGGAGGCCATAGAGATTCCGAATCCTCGAACTGCGACTCTGGAGTCGCTCCAGTTCGGATCAGAGCAACTTGCGGCCGTTCTAAGATTCGGAAGTTATGAAGCGAACTTCGCGGCGATGCTACCTCTGGTCGTCACTGAAGCGACCCGTGGAAATTTTCGACCGATCGGAACGCTGTTTTTGCTTACGGCGAGCAGCGTTCAGGAAATGATCGCCCTCGGGATGCATAACTCCGTAATCTGCAGCGAGGACGTGCCTCGGTTCGATGCGGTATCCGTCGATCGAGATACCGTCGCCGCCACTTATCTCGGCACGGGATTTCTAGACGCCCTACCGCAGATCTGTAAAAAGTGGCCGCGGGGACTCGTCGATCCAGAGTTTACTCAGCCCCTCGTGAGCAATGTTCCGACCTTACTGCTGTCAGGTTCCCTCGATCCGGTCACGCCTCCCGCTGATGCAAATCGGGTAGCGAAAAATTTGAAAAATTCTCGGCATCTGATATTCGAGGGCGCCGGCCACGGACAAACTGGCCTCGCGTGTATGGATCGGGTGTTGGCGGAGTTCTATGCAAACATCGATCCGAAGGCACTGAATACAACGTGTCTCGATCGACGAATGCAGCCGCCGTTCTGGCTCTCTCTTGCAGGTCCCGCGCCATGATCAAAGTTACTGACCTCAGCAAGCGATTTGGCAAGGTGCAGGCTGTTGAGCGAGTGAGTTTTATGGCACCGGACGGGCGAATCACCGGACTGTTGGGTCCAAACGGTGCCGGTAAATCGACGACCTTACGAATGCTCGCGACTCTGCTGCGCCCCGATTCAGGGGACGCGGTGATCGACGGGCAGTCCGCCCTGAGAAATCCTATCGAGGTCAGGCGGCGCATCGGCGTGCTGTCTCATGCCAGCGGGCTTTACCCTCAGCTCACGGCCCGCGAAAACATCGTTTACTTTGCAGAGTTGCACGGACTGGATCGGGTCACGGCCAAAGCGCGGGTCGAAGAGCTCGCTCGGCTGTTGGAACTGTCCGAATTCCTTGATCGAAAAGCCAAGGGGTTTTCTCAAGGCCAGCGTCTTAAGACTGCGTTGGCGCGCGCGCTCGTCCACAGCCCGAGGAATCTGATTCTCGATGAACCGACGAACGGTCTCGATGTCATGGCAGTACGTAATCTGAGGGCGCTTCTGCATCGTCTGAGAGAACAAGGACATTGCATTCTTTTTTCGAGCCACGTGATGCAAGAGGTGGCTTTGCTCTGCGACGAAGTCGTGGTGATCGCTCAGGGGCGGGTCGCTGCGGCCGGCACGGTTGAATCGCTTCGTGCCGAGGCAGGGGAGGCGACGTTGGAAGACGCCCTCGTCAAGTTGATCGGTACGGCAGAGGGCTTGAACTGATGCGTAACATTTTCACCGTTTTCCGCAAAGAATTCTTCGAGAATTTGCGCGATCGACGCATCTTGTTGTCGGCCTTGGTATTTGGACCCGTACTCGGACCGATTCTATTGGCGGGGGTATTGCAGCTGTCGATTTCCCAAGGAGAGGCCACTTTCGATAAACCGATGACGCTGCCTGTGATCGGTGCCGAGTACGCGCCTACGTTGATGGCCGTTCTCGAGTCGAAAGACATCAAAGTCGAGCGCCGCGATCTTGATGAAAACCAGATTCGCAATGCCATCGCGCAACGTGAAATAAAAGTGGCGTTGCGAATCCCCGAGGATTTCGCAGAGCGATGGTCGAAATCGGAGCCCGCCGCAGTAGAGATCTTCGTCGATACTTCCGATCAATTCGGTGGCGATGCCAGCGCGACCCGCGTGTCGCGCGCCATCAGCGCCTACAGCCAGCAGGTGTCACAGACTCGGTTGGTGTTACGGGGCGTTGACCCGACCAGCATGGTCGCCGTCGTGGTTCACGAAATCGACGTATCGACGCCATCGAGTCGTGCAGTTTTTGCACTCGGAATGCTCAGCTACCTGACGATTTTCGCCATGTTGTTCGGCGGGATGTATCTCGCAATCGATGCCACCGCCGGTGAGCGCGAGCGTGGATCGCTCGAGTCGCTGCTGACAGCGCCAATGCCGCGCAGTCATCTCATTTACGGAAAGATCGCGGCGACCGCCTCATACATGCTCATTTCGATGGGTCTGACCCTCGCCGCGTGTGCGTTGTCGCTGCAGTACGTGCGCCTCGAAGAGTTGGGGATGAGTCTCTCCATGGATCTTCTGACGACTATCAAGCTTTTCGTCGTCGCGGCGCCACTCGCCATTTTTGGCGCGGGGCTGCTGACGGTTGTCGCATCGTTCACCCGCAGTTTCAGAGAGGCGCAGAGTTATCTCACCTTCGCCATCAGCATTCCGACGTTACCGCTGATCTTCGTGGGATTGCTGCAGGTGGACCCGACGCCACTCGTAATGTCGACTCCTTCGCTGAGCCAGCATTTTCTGATGATGGAGATCTTGCGCGGAGAAGTCCCGACAGCGATTGACCTCGCGTTGTCGGCGTCGGTGACAGCGCTGATTGGCGCCATCCTCTGCTGGATCGCCGGGCGGCTCTACGAACGAGAGGCGATTCTCGGATAGGAGAAAGACCCTATCCGAGAATGAGTCAGGCTCGTTTTCTGAACTCGACCTCTGGGAACCCCGAGTTGGCGGAGTCGCGCAGTTTGTCGTAGTAGTTGTTCGCTCCACCGAAGTAGATGAGGACGCGCGGATTTCTGTCTTGCAGGTTTGCGCCCATCATCCAAGAGTGAACTTTGTCGCCCTGTGCCATCAGCGTCTGACGATGGATATCGGCGGTGTGAGCCACCCAGGCTTCCTCTGCATCGCGTTTCGGTTCGCAGAGGGAATAGCCTTCCCGCTCCATCTTATTGATGCAGTCGACGATGTATTTGATGTTCTGCTCGATCGATGTCGGCAGGTTGGCGAACGGCGCCTGCGGTCCCGTGATCATGAAGAGATTCGGGAAGCCCGACACGAACACGCCCATGATCGATCCTGATACATCCTTCCACTTGTCTTTAAGCAGAAGTCCATTTTCACCACGAATCGGCAACGCCTCCTGAGCACCGGTGTAGGCCTGGAACCCGGTGGCGAGCACGATGATGTCGAATTCGTAGTGGTTCTTCGTCGTGCGGATGCCGGTCTCCGTTATCTCGACGATCGGCTCTCGTTCGTTGATATCGACCAGTTTCACATTTTCGCGATTGAATGCTTCGAAATATCCGTGATCGAGAGGAGGGCGCTTCGCAAAGAAGGGGTAGCCCTTCGGCTTGAGCATTTCCCTCGTTTCGGGGTCCTTCACCTTGGACAGGGTCTTTTTGATGATGAAATCGCCGACGACGCGGTTGGATTCGGCGTTCACGACCAGATCGTCGAAGGTCTCGAAAACGAACCGGAAACTGCCTCGCGGCCAATGTTCCTCTAAGATCTTTTCTACTTCGTCCGGCGGCGTATCGGAAAGATTACGACCGACCGGGCTATCGAACGCCATGCCGAACGAATGGTTGCGGCACTTGTTGATGATGGCGTCGTAGTTCTCTTTGATTTCTTTGTCCCACTCCGGGGTGATCGGCTTTTGTACCGCCGGCATCACGAAGTTTGCCGTTCGTTGGAACACCGTGACCTGCGCTGCAGTCTCCGCAACGACTGGGAGCATTTGTACCGTGGTCGCGCCGCTGCCAATGATCGCCATTCGTTTACCCGCATAGTCGAGGCCTTCCTGCGGCCAGCGGGAGGAGTGAAAGCATGGGCCTTTGAACTTTTCCCGACCCTTGAAGTTCGGGATCACCGGTTCGGAGATCATGCCCATCGCACTGACGAAATACCTGCAGGTGAACTGCTCGCCCTTGTCCGTCCGGACTAGCCAAAGACCTGTGTCCTTCTGGAAGTCGGCGCCGACAATCTTGGTATTCAGAGTGATGTGCGGCCACATGTTGCATCGGTCTGCGACGAAGTGCATGTAGCGAAGGTTTTCTTCCCAACCGGGATACCGAACCGACCATTTCCATTCCTGGAGCAGTTCTTTCGAGAACGTCAGGCAGTAGTAATAGCACTCGCTATCGCTCGCGGCGCCAGGGTAGCGGTTCCAGGTCCAGGTGCCTCCGATGTCGGAAGCTTTATCGAACACCCGCACCGATAAACCCGCCTCGCGGACGTAGTGGATGAGCCCGAGGCCGGCGAAACCCGCGCCTACGCCGATGACGTCGAAATCTGCCTTAACGCTGTTGGTTTTTGCGGTCATGGAAAAAAACCTCCCGAGCTCGTTCGAGTCCGTTTTGACGTTTTGATACTAGTTTTCTTGTTGGTAACTAGCAAGTGCCACATCGTTCTGAGCCGGCGTTGATCGGGCGTTCCGCATTGACTTGTTGGCGTCAAACAAGACAAGATATCGAGTCTTACTCACCACGATTTCGGGGGGAACCGCCATGATCACCATCTACGGGCTCACGGCCCGACTCCTCGTCTTGTCCAGCCTCGTTTTAGCGGCCACCTCTGCTCGAAGTGAGGGTGTGTACGACTCTGCGCAGGTGGCTGCGGGCAAAAGCGCCTACGATCGATACTGCGTCGAATGCCACCATGGCTCCCTCCGCGGGACAGGGCACGGACCTGCCCTGAGCGGCTCCGAATTCGTAGGTAAGTGGGCCAATCTGCCGGCAGGAGAGATGGTCGGCTTTATCCGCAGCTCGATGGCGACCACGGTCCCGGCTTCTGCCGGAGAGCGCGTATTCGCCGACATGGCGGCGTACATCCTGAGCATCAACCAATTTTCAGCGGGCTCGCGCCCCCTCACGATCGATGAACGCGCGGTACCGGGCGCGCCTCAAGGGGGTGCCGCCGCACCGGTCACGGCGACTGCTGGAGGTGGGGCCGAGGAAGGTGGCGCTCGACGAGCTTGGGAGGGCGCCGGCGGGGTAGCCGAAGCGGCGGCGCGGGCCGGTCGCTGGATCAACCAATCGACACCTCCGCTATCGCCGGTCACCGACGAGATGCTGCGCAATCCGCCTGGGTCTGCCTGGCTCAACTGGCGGCGGACTCAAGATGGCCAGGGTTTCTCGCCGCTCAAAGAAATCAATGGCGGTAACGTTCGCAGTCTGCGACTCGCTTGGTCGATCACCATGCGCGACGGCAGCAACCAGGTCACGCCGCTCGTTCACGACGGCATCATGTTCTTGACCCATCCAGCCAATCTGATCCAGGCCATCGATGCGGCCACGGGCTCGCTGATCTGGGAGTACGCGTATCCACATCCGCCTGAATCCCGCACCTTGGGCGGACCGACCCGCAATATCGCGATCTACAAAGATCGACTCTTCGTGGCGACATACGATGCCGCATTGATTGCGCTCGATGCCAGAACCGGAAAACTGCTGTGGCGAACCACCAAGGCCGACTACACCAAGGGATATACCCATTCGGCCGGACCGATCATCGCAGACGGTGTCGTGGTGAGCGGCATCAATGGCTGCGAGCGTTTCAAGAAAGAGGGATGCTTCATCACCGGACATGATCCCGA
>JBIJCL010000100.1:0-6607 GCA_044344725.1 Steroidobacteraceae bacterium
ACACGCCGCAACAATCGAGGACGCCGAGCGGCCAGGCGATCATCGGCGCTGCAAGCACTTGCTCGGACGTGATCGCCTTGCGCAGATGAGCCTTCGGCGCGTGCAGGGCATTGGCATGGCTCTTTATCGACACGTGTGCCATCGCGCGACGCAGTTCGTCGATCGCGATGCCGTGCTTAGCGGCATACGCGGCGCCGAGTTGGGCGAATGCTCCGGGTGGTGTGAATCCGGGCTGCCAAAGATCTTCGAAGGTCCCTTTGGTGCGCTCGGGAAGGCCTCCGAAGCCGGTATCTTTGAGCTTCTCGACGCCCATGGCGAGCGCGATGTCGCAGGCGCCGGAAGCCACTGCGTACGCGGCTCCGCGAAGCGCCTCGGTACCGGTCGCACAAAGATTTTCGACGCGGGAGACCGGAATCTGCGGCAGGCGCAGGGTCATCGAGAGCGAGAGCGCCGACTTCGATACGCTCTGCTCGTCGTAAAACACGCCGAGCCACGCCGCTTCGAGCTGATCTCGCTCGATGCCGGCATCACGAGTCGCTTCCTCGAAGGCTTCGAGCATCAGATCGTCGGCGCCGCAGTCCCAGCGCTCACCGAAGCGGGCGCAACCCATGCCGAGGATGACCACTTTGTCGCGGATACCGCTCGCCATGGCTCAACTCCCGTCCGCCGCCGACCTGATCGGCGCAGCCTTCCAGAAATAACGACGGAACCCGCGGGTTCGATCGATATCCTTGAGGCGGAACACGAACCTCACGTCGTCGCCGACCTTGGCTTCACCCTGCGCGAAATCGGCAAACTCGATGAAGGCATTGCCGCCCGAAGCAAATGCGACGTTGCCGTACACGAGCGGCGGGCGAGGGCTGAATGCCAGCCAATCTTCGGTGAAGGTTTTGATGCGAGCGGTTTGCTCGGCGAGTGCGAAGGGCTCTTGATCGCCGGCTCGTCGGCAAGCGGGCGCGACGCAGACCCGCGCGCGCGGAAACTGGACGGTGCCGCAGTGAGTGCAGCGGCCGCCCGTGAAGGCGTAGATGTCGTCATGACGCCGCCAGGCGACGGTTTGGGCCGTACGGCTATCGCGCTCGGCGCGCATGCCGAACTCGACGGGCAGCAATCCGCAGTGGGAGAGAAAACGCGTGTATTCGGTTTCTTCGCGGCGATCGCCAAGCGCCGCTTCGACACTACGCGAGGGCTTGTGCGAATCGATCTTGGATGTCGTGCGAAAGAGCAGGGCGTCGACGCCTTGCCCAAAGCCGACCAGCAGCACGAGCTCGCCGGCTTTGGCGCGCTCGAGCGCACTCGCGAGCAGGATGAGCGGATGCCCCGCACCGGTTTGACCGCATTGCGCGGCGAGCGTATCGACGAGCGCGTTTTCGTCGATTCCCGCCGACGCGGCGATCTTGCGACCGACCGCAGGGGGCGCATCGATGACGAAATGCGCGATATCTTTGGCGGCGACTCGAGCGTCTACGAGGAGTTGCCGCAAGGTGTCGGGGACGAACGTTTGCCAGCCGGCTTCACGGACCCAGCGCTCCTCGAGCGAGTAGTCGAAGGGCGAGTCGGACAGTCGATGATGATCCACGAAATCGGCGGCCCGATGACGGCGCGCGATGAGTTCCGCGACTCCTTGCTCCGAGCCGACGACGATGGCTGCACCGCCGTGGCCGTAAGAGGATTCCTGATCGCTGCCCGGCCGGGCGAGGCGTCGATCCGCCGCGGCCAAGAGCGTATGACCGCGGCCCGACGCGTCGAGCGCTTGAGCGAGTGCCGCGGTGGCTGAACGTTGGGAGCCTGTGACATCGAAGGTCAGCACCGAGTCATCGAGACCCAGTGCGCTGGCGAGTACGGTCGAGTTGCTGCGATCGGCGAAGGGTAGCGTGGTCGAGGCGAGCATCACGGTACTCACCGAGCTGCGAGACGCGCGATCGGATAGCGCGCTACGAGAGGCCTCGACGGCCATGGTCAGCGAGTCTTCGTCCCAGTTGCAGATCGAACGCTCGCCGTGTGCAGCCTTCGAAGACGGGTTCACCCAGCCCATGGCGGCCCCGATCGTCTTGCGCGAGATGCGCAGACGAGGGATGCAGACGCCCCATGACTGGATGCCGCCCATCGTCAGCCAGCGACCCAATCTTTGAGGACGTGTTTGACGCGCAGTGCTTCGGGAACGCGCTCGAGGCCGATCCGACGATCGAGTTCCTCGTGCCAGTGATAGATGCGTCGCTCCTGGTAGTTGAGCGTGATGCCTTTGAAAGCGCCCGATTCGACGGATTCCTGAATCTGCTCGGCGAACTGCGTGTCTTCTTCGAGGATACGCTCGAAGTTGGAGAGACGTGTCTGCCACAGTGGGTCGATCTCGCCGCCGCCCCAGTCGGGCGCAAACCAGACGATCTCGATCTCCATCGAGCGCGGGCCGGTCGGCCAAAACAAGATGAACGGGTTGCCCGTCGCATCCACCGGCGTGACCAGGTTCGGGTAGAAATTGAACGAGGGATTGTTCTTAGAAGTGATTTCCGAGGCGGTCTCGATACGACGCATGCCGCGCGTGCCAGGGTCTTGCCAGTCCGGACGTCGGTTCGGCGTGCACATTAAGGAATGCCCGTTTTTCCAGAGCGTGATGAACGTGCCGCGATGGTCGAGAAAGCGATCCACCGTGTTCTGGTGAATCGATTTCAGGTGATACACCTCGAGGAAGGCATCGAGCAAAATTTTGACGTTGCACTTAACCGGATACGACTTGCGGTGCACGAAGCGAACTTGCCCTGGCTGGATCTCCTCGAGCTGCTCTGGAATCGGGCCGAGGTGTTCAAGCAAGGGTTCGGCCTGGGGGTCCTCGTTGACGAAGATCCAGTTGCCGAGGGATTCACAGCGCACCGAATGCAGCGGGTACTGGCTGAGGTCGAGATCGACGAAGTCGCGCTTGTCGCGAAGGTTCATCAGTCGGCCGTCGAGTCCGTAGGTCCAGCCGTGATAGCCGCAGACGAGGCCGTCGACCTTCCCGCGGCATTCGCGCACGAGAGGGGCGCCGCGGTGCCGGCAGGAGTTGTAGAACGCACGAACCTGCCCGTCCTTGCCGCGGACGACGATGATCGGCGAGCCGGTACGCTTGAAGAGATAAAAACTGCCGGGCTCGGGGATCTCATCGGCGTGACAGGCGAAGAGCCAGGACCGTTGCCAGAGGTAGCGCTGCTCGAGTTCGAGGAACGCGGGGTCGGTGTAGCGAGCCCCCGGGATAATCGGCAGTTGGGGGAAGCCCGGGGGAGGCGCGGTGCGCTCCGACTCGGCTTTCATTCCGGATTTCAGGTAATCGACCGTTGCCGCATCCATGGGTTCACCCTCGAAAATCATCAAAATGGCAGCGTAATAGCGGGCAAGTATAAGACCGCGTCAGTCGGAAATAAACAGGCCTGACTGTTTTTTTAGAGGCGGCCGGTGGTAGAGTTTCACCCTATGAACGACCCCATCCTGCATCACCACGACCCGTCCCCATTCGGCGAAAAAATCCGCCTGGCGCTCGGTCTCAAGGGTCTGGCGTGGCGATCGGTCCAGGTGTCGATGGTGATGCCGCGCCCGGAGCTCGGTGTCCTGACGGGGGGCTACCGCAAAATCCCCGTCCTGCAAATCGGCGCCGACGTGTATTGCGACACCCGCCTCATCGTTCGAGAACTCGAACGGCGGTATCCGCAGCCGACCCTTTTTCCGAACGGGTCGCTCGGGTTGTCGCTCGCGTTGACGCCTTGGAGCGATCGCAGTTTCTTCGATCCAGGAGCGGGCTTGTCGATGGGGCTCAACAAGGCCTTCATCCCCAAAGCCGTGATCGACGATCGCAAATCGTTTTTCAATTTCATGGATTTCGATGCGCTCGAGAGCGACATCCCCCATCTCTACACGCAGTTCCGGGCGGGTCTCGAACTCGTCGAATCGATGCTCGCGGATGGACGCGCCTATGTGCTCGGTCCGCAGGTGTCCTTCGCCGACATCGATGCGTACTTCCCGGTATGGATGGCACGCGGAAACATCGGCAATGCCGCCGAATTACTCGAACCTTTCGTGCGTTTGCGCGAGTGGGAGTCGCGTATGACGGCATGCTCGCGCGGAGATCGCAGCGAGATCAGTGCGGGCGAGGCGCTTGAGATCGCCAAGGCGGCAACGCCCCTCGCGCCGCAGGGTGTCGATTCGAGCGATCCGCTCGGTCTCGCGGCCGGTGATCGGGTCTGCGTCACGCCGGACGACTACGGCAAGATTCCGGTCGAAGGCGAGCTCGTCACGCTGACGATCAACGAGGTTGCGGTTCGGCGACTCACTGCCGAGGCAGGCGAGCTCGTCACTCATTTTCCCAGACTCGGTTACCGCATCACCCGCGCATGATCGATCTGTACTGGTACCCGTCGCCGAACGGCCTCAAGGTGGCGATCATGCTCGAGGAGTGCCAGTTGCCGTATCGGACGAAGCTCGTGGATATCACGCGTGGGGCGCAGTTCGACCCGCAGTTCCTGAAGATCTCGCCGAACAACAAGATTCCGGCGATCGTCGATCACGAGGCGTCGGGCGGAGCCCTGTCGCTTTTCGAGTCCGGTGCGATCCTCGCTTATTTGGCCGAAAAAACAGGACTTTTCCTGCCATTCGAGTCATCCGCGAAACACGCTGCGATGCAGTGGCTGTTCTGGCAAGTCGGTGGGCTGGGTCCGATGGCGGGGCAGGCCCACCATTTCCGGGCGTTCGCCTCGGAGCATGTTCCCTACGGCATCGCGCGCTATACCCAAGAGGTGAATCGCCTCTATGGCGTCCTCGATCGACAGTTGACGATCAAAGAATTTGTCGCCGGCGATTATTCGATCGCCGATATGGCGATCTGGCCCTGGATCAAACCGCACGAGCGGCAGGGTCAGGATCTCGGGGACTTTCCCGCGTTGCGACGCTGGTTCGATGTGGTCGGGCAGCGCCCGGCCGTCAGGCGCGCACTCGAGCTCGGCGATGAACGACGCGCCGACGAGGAGGGGCATCGCCACCTCTACGGTCAGACGGCGGCGTCGGTCGCCGCGGCTTCTTCCACGGCAGGAGCAAAGAAATCATGACCTCGCCCAAAGATTCGGTGATCCTGTGGAGCTACGACGCCTCGCCCTTTACGCAAAAGGCGCTTGGACTGTTTGCCATCAAGCGTCTGCCTTTTCGCTGGGTCGAGACGCCGATGATGCCGCCCAAAGACGACCTGCTGGCGCTCACCGGGGGATATCGCGGGACACCCGTGCTACAAGTCGGCGCTGACGTCTTCATCGACTCGCAACTGATTGCGCGTGAACTCGAGCGAATTCAGCCGTCTCCCACGCTCTTCCCGCTCGGCGGCGGCGTCGAACTCGCCCTCGTGCGCTGGAGTGATGCCTTCTTCCGATCGGCGCTCAAGATCGTGCTCGCAGTTGGCCTTGCGCAGTGGCCCGCGTCGTTTCGCGAGGATCGCCAATACCTTTTCCCCGACATCGATTTCGACTCGGTGGGTGCCGATGCCGCGCACTCGCGATCGCAGTTTCGCGCGCATGCGGCGCTGATCGCCGCTCAGCTCGACGATGGCCGCGCCTTTCTCGCAGGAGCTGCGCCAGGCCTCGTCGACGTGCAGGCGTATCCGTTCGTCTGGATGGCCCGCGGGGCCTTCGCCGACGTGGCCGCCGAGTTGCTTTCGGGCTTTCCATCGCTCCTCGCCTGGGAGCAGCGCATGCAGGCCCTCTGGACGGTCGATCGTCAGCAGATCTCGGCCGCCTCGGCGCTCGCCGAGGCTCGTGCGGCGCAGCCCGTCACCCCCGAAAAGATCGATCCGGCCGATGCCCAAGGGCTGCGAGCCGGACAGCTCGTCGACATCACGCCGGATGACACTCGACGCGGTGTCGTGAGAGGCCGACTTCACGTCGTCGCGGCGGATCGTGTGGTCGTTCGCCCGAGCCCAGAGACCTCAAGCGCGCAGCTCGTGCATTTCCCGCGGCTCGGTTATCGGGTGACGCCGCTTGCGTAACGCCTCAAACCACGCCGCCTGCGCGCAATTCGGCACGCGCGGCCTCGTCGAAGCCGAGTTCGGCGAGCACGGCGTCGGTGTGTTCGCCGAGCGTCGGCGGTGCGCGCTCGATGCCGCCCGAAGATCTCGAGAAACGCAGCGGAAGGTTCGGAACGCGTGCCGGACGCGACAAGCCCGGATATCCGGCCACCTCGGCGAACCATTGCATGGCTTTGGCCTGAGGGTCGTCGAGCGCCTGTTGCGGCGTGTAGACGGGGCCGGCGGGCAAACCCGCAGCCTCGAGTTGGGCGATCGCCTCGTCGGTGGTTCGACTCGCGCACCAGCTTCGCATGGTGGCGAGAATCTCGGCCGAGTGTTCGCCACGACCGGCGTCGTCCTGCAGTCGCGGATCGTCGAGCCAGCGTTTTTGCGCCGCGACATCTGCACCACACATGAGTTTCACCCAACGACGGAAAAGTCCGTTGCCGACCACGTGCGTGAGGATGTGGCCGTCCCGGGTGGCGAACACGTCGGAGGGCGCAGAAGTTTGCACGCGGTTGCCGGTGCCGACGCGATTGATGCCGGTGACGGCCTGCTCGATGAGATGGGAGCCGAAGACGGCGAGGGCGGTCG
>JBIJCL010000101.1:0-6559 GCA_044344725.1 Steroidobacteraceae bacterium
GACTGTCCTTTTTTATTGGATCAGAGAAATCACGAATGATCGTCTGCGTCTTGGGGTAATCGCGTACGCCCGACAAGTTTTCGCGCAGGGTCTTGCCGGTGACGGTGAGGCAATCGCCATGGAGCAGGCGCGCGTCGAGCAAACGTTTCATGAGCGGTTGAACGCCACCGATCGCAATCAACTCGGACATGGCGTAACGACCGCTCGGACGCAAATCCGCGAGGACGGGAACGCGACGTCCGATCCGCGTGAAATCGTCGAGCGTGAGTTTGACGTTCGCCGCACGGGCGATCGCAAGCAGATGCAGCACGGCATTCGTCGATCCGCCGAGCGCGATGGTGACCGTGATCGCGTTCTCGAATGCTTTGCGAGTCAGGATCATCGACGGCGTGACACCGGCATTGATGAGGCGAACCACGGCCTCGCCCGCCTTGAAGGAGTCACCCTGCTTCTGTCGGCTCACCGCCTCTTGCGCTGAACTTCCCGGGAGCGAAAGACCGAGCGCCTCCATCGCCGAGGCCATGGTGTTGGCGGTGTACATCCCCCCGCAGCTACCCGGTCCTGGAATCGCCGTACGCTCCACCTCAGCGAGTTCGGCATCACTGACCTTGCCGGCCGCGTGACCTCCGACCGCCTCGAAAACCGACACGATGTCGCGCCGCTTCGCCCCCGGCCGAATCGTTCCCCCATAGACGAACACAGACGGTCGATTGAGACGCGCCATCGCAATCGCGCATCCCGGCATGTTCTTGTCGCAGCCACCTATCGCAACGAACCCATCGAAGCCCTCGGCCCCGACGACGGTCTCGATCGAATCCGCGATCACCTCCCTCGACACCAGGGAATAGCGCATTCCCGGCGAGCCCATCGAAATACCATCGGAGACCGTGATGGTGTTGAACAACACTCCCTTGCCCCCGGCGGCATTGGCGCCCGCCTCGGCCTCGGACGCCAAAGAATTGATGTGCATGTTGCAGGGCGTGAGGTTGGCCCACGTCGACGCGATCCCCACCTGAGGCCGTTTGAAATCTTTGTCGGTAAAGCCGACTGCTCGAAGCATGGCCCGCGACGGGGTCTGCTTCGGACCGTCGACGACCTGGCTCGACCAGCGACGGGGATCCGGTTTCTTTCTCATTTTCCGAAGCGCTCCAAAATAAGGCGATCTGCAAGACGAAGACATTGAGCCTCGGCACCGACGGGACGCCCCGGGCGCTCACGCGCGTTCCACGCGTAAAGATCGAAGTGCGCCCACGAACGACTCGAGGTGACGAAGCGCCGTAGGAAAAGAGCGCCGAAAATGGCGCCGGCGAACGAAGAATTGGAAACGTTGTTGAGATCGGCAACGCGACTTCCCAACTCTTCGTCATAGGGGTCCCACAAGGGCATCGGCCAAACCGGATCCGCTTCCTGGTCGCCGAATCGTCGGAGGTCATCGACGAGTGCAGGGTCGTTGCCGAACACCGCGGGGAGCTCAGGCCCGAGCGCGACTCGCGCTGCACCTGTCAGTGTCGAGAAATCGAGCAGCAAGGCCGGGCGCTCGCTATCGGCCTCGGTCAGCGCGTCGGCCAAGATCAAACGGCCCTCAGCATCAGTATTGCCGATCTCGACGGTCAAGCCTCGGCGCGAGCGCACGACATCCCCGGGTCGGTAGGCCGTGCCCGCGATGCTGTTCTCGACCGCCGGAATCAACACCCGCAAGCGAATCGGAGCGCGGCGCGCCATCAGAGAGCGGGCCAAACCGAGCGTGATCGCCGCACCGCCCATGTCCTTTTTCATGAGGGCCATACCCGACGAGCCCTTGATGTCGAGCCCCCCGGAATCGAAACACACGCCTTTGCCCACCAATGTGACGGCGGGATGACGCGGATCTCCCCAACGAAGATCGATCAGACGGGGGGCACGGGCACTGGCGCGCCCCACCGCATGAATGAGCGGGAAATTGTTCGCGAGCAAATCATCGCCCTCGAGGCATCGAAACTCCGCGGCGAATTCCCGCGCGAGATCGGCACCGGCGGCCGCGAGCTCCGCGGGACCTAATTCGTTGGCGGGAGCGTTGATGAGGTCTCGAGCCCAATGGGCCGCCGTCGCCTGCCTGACGAGTGCATCACCGTCCACTTCGCGAGGCATGACGAGCCGCGCGCGCACCGCTTGGGGCGCCGAAGATTTGTATCGACTCAGGCGATAGGCCCCGTGCAACCAACCCGTCAAAACCTGATGGAGGCTCGAGGCCGGCAGGTCACCCTCGATACGAAAATCGCGCGCGGGGAGCCGATCTGCAAGACCCGCAGTATGCCACCAGACCAGCTGACTCCAGTCCGCCAAGGGTCCCAAACCCACCACTGCGCCTTCAACTTCGCCGCGTGGGCCGGGGATCACGAGCACCCGCTGCCGCTCCGCCGAAAATCCGTTCTGCTCGATCCAAGCAGCGAGCTCCGGGTGCGAGGCCTTGAAAGCACCGAGCTCACTGTCGCGGACGAACCAAAGCGGTAAGGACGGAGTCTCGGAGGGGCTGATCAGTGCGTCGGTAATCATCGCGAAATCTTATCCGGAAAACCGCGCTCGACCCACGAGGACGTTGACAAAAACAGGCCCCGCGTGGTCGTATTGCGCCATGCTTTTCGCAACCCCCTCCTCCTCGATCAGCTCGGTGGCGTCGACCGGACTAGGTCTATCGCTGAGCCTATCGCTACCCCTATCGGGTGGCCGGAGCGGGTCGTTCCCGGGTTTTTTGGCGTAGCGCCACAACTCAAAAGCGAACGAGGATCAATACCAAACCCCGCACCGGCACTCGCCGATGCGGGGTTTTTTTACGTTCAGGTTTTTCAGCGGATTCGATAAACGGATCAGGAGTAGCTAGAGATGAAGTTGTTTGCTCAAAAAGACGTCGACAAGAAGGCCCTTCGCGGTGCGCGTATTTGCGTGCTCGGATACGGAAGCCAGGGACGCGCCCACGCGTTGAACCTCAAGGACAGCGGCTTCGACGTTGTTATCGGTGTTCGCAAGGGAGACAGTTGGAAAAAGGCGCGCAAGGACGGCCTTTCCGTCGCGTTGCCTGCAGCCGCTGTTAAAGACGCCGATCTCATTGCGGTGCTCGCCCCCGATCTCGCGCAGAAGGCGCTTTACGAGAGCATCGTCCCGAACATCAAGAAAGGCGCCACGCTCCTCTTTGCCCATGGATTCAATATCCACTTCAAACAAATCAAACCCAGAAAGGATCTCGACGTCGTCCTGATTGCGCCGAAGGGCCCAGGCGACTTGGTCCGTCGGCAATTCGAACAAGGGCGCGGCGTGCCGTGCCTGCTCGCGGTGTTTCAGGATGCATCGAAGAAAGCATTCGCCAAGGCACTCGCTTATGCCGACGGCATCGGCGGCACCCGGGGTGGTGTGCTCAAAACTACGTTCGCCGAAGAAACCGAAACCGATTTGTTCGGCGAGCAAGCCGTTCTCTGCGGCGGCGCCACCGAGTTGGTCGTCAAGGGTTTCGAAACGCTCGTCGAGGCGGGATACCAGCCGGAGGTCGCCTACTTCGAGTGCATGCACGAACTCAAGCTCATCGTGGACCTTCTCCACGAGGGTGGAATCTGGAAGATGCACAAATTCATTTCCGAAACCGCGAAATATGGCGATCTCACCCGAGGTCCGCGCGTCGTGAACGCCCGCACGAAGACGGAGATGCGAAAAATTCTCAAAGAAATCCAGCAGGGTAAATTTGCAAAGCAGTGGATTCGCGAAAACGCGGCGGGTCGGCGCAAGTACGACAAGATGCTGAAGCAGGATCTCGATCGGCCCATCGAAAAAGTGGGCTACGCCCTCCGAGCCCGCATGCCTTGGCTCGATCAGGGACGATGATCCACCTCGCCCGAAAAGATACGGCTACCTGACGGAGCACTTTCGACATGACCTCCAACACCGATCGAGTGATGATCTTCGACACCACCTTGCGCGATGGCGAGCAATCGCCGGGCTGCAGCATGACGCAGTCCGAAAAATTGCGTGTTGCGAAGGCGCTCGCCGAACTTGGCGTCGACGTCATCGAGGCGGGCTTTCCGGCCGCCTCGCAAGGCGACTGGGACGCTGTGCATGCCGTGGCCCGAGAAGTTCGTGGTCCGATCATCTGCGGGCTCGCTCGGTGCGAGCGTGGAGACATCGAGAAAGTGGCCTCGGCGCTGGCGCCAGCCGAAAAGCGCCGGATTCACGTGTTCCTCGCCACCAGCGCGATCCACCGGGAATTCAAGCTCAACATGGCCAAGGACGAAATCATCCGCAGGGCTGTGGAAGGCGTGAAAATCGCGCGCGAGTTCTGCGACGACGTCGAGTTTTCGCCCGAGGACGCCTCACGTACCGAAGTCGAATTCTTGGCGCAGGTGGTCGAGGCCGTCATCGACGCGGGCGCCACCACCGTGAACATCCCGGACACGGTGGGCTACACGGTACCGCACGAGTTCGCAGAGCTGTTCCGCTATCTGCGGAAGAACGTCCCCAACATCGAAAAGGCACGCCTGTCGGTTCACTGCCATGACGATCTTGGCATGGCAGTCGCCAACAGCCTGACGGCCGTGGTGTCTGGCGCTCGGCAGATCGAGTGCACCATCAACGGTATCGGAGAGCGCGCCGGAAACTGTTCGCTCGAAGAAATCGTGATGGCACTGCGAACTCGAGAAACGTTCTTCAACGCCACCACGAACATCAACTCGCAACGGCTTTACCCGACGTCCCGTCTCGTCGCAAGCATCACGGGTATGCCGATCCCGCGGAACAAGGCGGTCGTCGGCGAAAACGCCTTCGCGCACGAGTCGGGCATCCACCAACACGGAATGCTCAAGCACGCGAGCACCTATGAAATCATGCGACCTCAGGACGTCGGTCTTTCGCGCTCGAGTTTGGTGCTCGGCAAGCACAGCGGGCGTCACGCGCTTCGCGAGCGCGTCAAGGAGTTGGGATTCGCCCTCGAGGAACAAGAGTTCGAGCGCGTATTCATCGAGTTCAAGTCGCTCGCGGACAAAAAGAAAGAGCTTTTCGATGGTGACATCGAGGCCTTGGTGTTGCGCGCCGAGGGCACGGACTCCGGGCCCTGGACGCTTGCCGCTTTGCGCACGAGTTCGGAGGTCGATGGCGGCGGAAAGGCGACGATCGCCCTCCTGCACGCCGACGGCACCCGACTCGAACGCAGCGCGAGCGGCGATGGCCCGGTGGATGCCGCGTTCAAGGCGATCGAGGATGCCACGGGAATCCGACCTGCCCTGCAAAAGTTCGAATTGCGCAGCTTGACCGAGGGCGAGGATGCCCAAGGTGAGGCGGTGGTCTACGTCAACTTCAATGACCGTAGTTATCGCGGAGCAAGCGCCACGACCGACATCGTCGAGTCGGCCACGCGAGCCTTTCTCGAAGTGATCAATCGCATCGAGCAGTCGCAGCGTGCCCAGGCAGCGGCTTGACCGAAGTCGCTTTTTCAAGGATATCGAACGCCATGTCTCAACCTAAAACCATGTTCGAGAAGGTGTGGTCTGCGCATGAGGTGACTCCGCAAACCGCCGACACGCCCGCCGTCATTTTCATCGATTTGCACCTCACCCATGAGGTCACCTCCCCCCAGGCGTTCACCTTGTTGCGTGAGCGCGGCCTGAAACTGCGCCGACCCGATCTGACCTTGGCCACCATGGATCACTCGACGCCCACCCGCACCGAACAAGTGTTCGGCGGTGCGCCGATCTCCATCGAGTCTGCCGCCAAGCAGATTCGGCAACTCGAAAGTAATTGTGCAGAGTTCGGTGTCGAGTTACTCGGCCTCCAAGATGCGCGACGCGGCATCGTCCACATCATCGGGCCTGAGCTCGGCATCACCCAGCCTGGTAAAACCATCGTGTGCGGCGATAGCCATACCTCGACGCATGGCGCTTTCGGCGCTCTCGCGTTCGGCATCGGCACCACCGAGGTGGGACACGTGCTGGCGACCCAGTGCTTGCTGCAAAAGAAACCCAAAACCTGCGCCATCGAGATTCGCGGAAAATTGCCGACCGGCGTGACGCCCAAAGATCTCATTCTCGCGATCATCGGCAAGGTGGGCGTCTCCGGAGGTACCGGCTATGTCTTCGAATATCGCGGCGAAGCCATTCGCGAGATGTCGATGGATCAACGCATGACCGTCTGCAACATGTCGATCGAAGCCGGTGCACGCGCCGGCATGATCGCGCCGGATGACAAGACCTACGCCTATCTCAAGGACACTCCGCGAGCGCCGAAAGGCAAGGCCTGGGACGAGGCGGTCGCTTATTGGAAGACTCTCCCGAGTGACGAGGGCGCGCAGTTCGATAAAGTCGTCGAGATCGACGCCTCAGCGCTCGAGCCCATGGTGACCTATGGCACCAACCCCGGCATGGTGGTCCCGGTGACGGGTCGAATCCCGGATCGACGAGGCGACGCCGTGTTCGAGGCCGCCATGAATTACATGGGGCTTTCGCCGGGACAACTCATCGCCGAGGCGCCCGTGAACGTGGTCTTCGTCGGTAGTTGCACCAACGGTCGTCTCGTCGATCTTCGCGCAGCGGCGAATGTGCTGCGC
>JBIJCL010000102.1:0-6550 GCA_044344725.1 Steroidobacteraceae bacterium
CGCGCCAGCAGACCGTCTCGAAAGACGCGTTTGCCTGTTTGGATAGTGGCTTCAATATCGAGGCCGCCTAGGAGTGCTTCTTGATCGCCGCTCACAGGCAGATCGAAAATCGCAATATCCGGAACCAGAGTGGAAAAGCCCGTTAGTAAAGCGCTTTTTCCGTTACCGATCGATCCTGATAGAGCGATCCCGCGAAGCCTCGAATCGAGTGCGAGCATCGAAAGCGCCAGTCGTGGCGCATCAAAAGCGACAAGCCCGGGCAGTGGAAGCATCGCGCGCGTTACGGGAGCACATCCGCGATGACGCGTCGTACTCGCTCGTCATCCGCTGCGGGCTCCAAAGGATCTTTACGTAATCGATGAGCGAGAGCGAGTGGGGCGACGCGACGGGCATGATCGGGAGAGGCTGTCTTACGATTCTCCAGCGCGGCAAGAGACATTGCTGCACGAGTGATGGCAAGTTCACCGCGGTGCCCATCGATTGCCAGTTTGTCGCAAAGCGTAGCGGCGAGGGCGAGCGCCTCAGTCGAAATATTGACAGACGCTCGAAGCTTTTTAGCCCGAGCGAGTTTCGCGCGAAGCTTTTTTTCCTCTGAGGAAAATTCTGCGAGAAAGGAAACGGGATCTGCTTCGAATTTCAGGCGTCGTCGAACGACTTCCATTCGCTGCTCAACATCATTCAAAGTGCGAATACGGGCGTGTAGCCCGAAACGATCGAGGAGCTGAGGTCTGAGATCGCCTTCCTCAGGGTTGCCTGATCCCACCAATACGAATCGTGCGGGGTGTCGGATGCTAAGTCCCTCGCGTTCGACGACGTTCGTTCCACTCGCGGCGACATCAAGCAGCAGGTCAACAAGATGGTCCTCAAGTAGGTTGACCTCATCGATATAGAGAAATCCACGGTGCGCTGATGCGAGGAGTCCGGCCGAGAAGGCCTGGACGCCGTCGACGAGTGCGCGCTCGATATCGACTGATCCGACGACGCGATCCTCGGTCGCGCCAAGCGGTAAATCGATGACGGGTACCGGCCGGCTGACGGCGCTTGTCCGGGGTCCCTCAGATGGTTGGCAATGAGGGCAGTTCGGGGTGATCGCGTCTGGATCGCAATTAAATGGGCAGTCCGCGACGAACTTAAGCGGTGGTAGCAGGGCTGCCAAGGCGCGTACCGCTGTGCTTTTAGCGGTACCGCGATGCCCCGTGACGAGCACACCACCGATGGTGGGGTCGACGACGGTTAAGAGAATGGCGAGCTTGAGCTCTTCCTGACCGACGATGGCTGAGAAAGGAAAATTTTGTTGCACAACAAACTCTGGTTACGCTTGGCGGCCAATAAGTGTCAACATAGCAAGACAGATCGGGGTGTCAATCTGAGGGTGGTCAAGATGCGTGTCATCACGTTCATCGTCGGCATCGAGCGCTTCAACGCGAGCATCTGGGGCGACGTCCGCCAGCGTCTCGCGGGGGAGGGCGCCGATGTTCTGATCCGGCAATTTCACGATGCCCATGTCGATGCTGCTGATCCTCAGCTCGCCGAGTCCATAAAGAACTCGGACGTCGTTTTCATCAGTCTTATTAACATGCGATCGCAAGCCGATTGGCTGGCGCGCGAGCTTGAGCACTCGCGTGCGACGGCGATATTCGCGTACGAAAGCATGCCCGAGGTCATGGCACTCACACGGGTGGGCGAGCATCGGTTCAAAGAGAAGAAAGGCGAAGCGCCAAAAGCAGTGAAGTTCTTGATGCGCTTGATTACGCGCGGACGAGATGAAGACACGCTGTACGCCTATACGAAGCTCGTCAAGGTTGCTGCGAAGATGCTTCCGCTCATTCCGCAAAAGCTTTCTGGTTTCCGTACTTGGCTCGGTGTGAATCTCTACTGGAATCAGCCTGACGTGAGAAACATCACCGAGATGGTGAAATTGATCCTGAAAGACTGCTTCGCTGAAAGTTTGAACGTCGCGCCGGTATCGATCATCCCGACCATGGGCTGTTGGGATCCGCAGTCGGGTACGCTCTTTGACGATGTCCAGAGCTATTTGAAATGGGCAAAGAAAACAGGCCGCTACAAGAAAGGACAGCCGCTTGTTGCGCTGATGGGCATGCGAAAGCATGTCGTACAGAACCTGTCCTATCTACGTGACTTGGTGAAGGGAATTGAGTCGAGAGGCTTCGCAGCACTTCCCATTTTTGTTTCCGGGATCGAGGCTCATGTCGCCGTACGGGAATGGCTTATCGGGCAGCCCATCGATGTCTTCGTGTCGACGATGGGCTTTTCCATCGTCGGTGGTCCTGCGTCCTCCACTAAGCCCGGCCACCATCACGAAACCGCGTCCGACCTTTTATCGGCGCTCGACGTTCCATATCTCGTTGTGCAGCCGCTACTCATGCAGAGCGAGTCGGAATGGAAAGAGCGAGGTGTCGCGTCCATGCAGTCGGTGGTGATGTACGACCTGCCGGAGATGGACGGGGTCGCGAGTACTATTGCCCTGGGTGCTATTAAAGATGGCGAATTAACCGTTGTTCCCGATCGGCTCGAGCGCGCATTGGAGCAAATCGAAGGCTGGGTTCGTCTTCGACACAAGCCTGCAGCGCAGAGACGCGTCGCGATCGTGCTCTATAACTTTCCCCCGGGCCTCGGCAAGGCGGGTACCGCTGCGCTACTCGATGTACCGGCTTCGGTCACTTCGCTTTTACGAAGGCTCAAGGCGGAGGGCTATGACATCGGCGAGGCCGCAACCGAGCAGCAGGCGTTCGCGACACAACTCGAGAGCCTCTCCTCCGGAACATCCAGTGTTGCACTCACGCTCAACGACTTCCGTAAGTTAGTGGTTGCGAATATCAGAGACCGTATTGATCAATTCTGGGGTTCAGCCCCGGGCGATATCGCCCCGGCAGGTCGGGAGTCGATGAGACTCGATGTACGCGCTTTCGGAAACGTGACCATTGGTCTGCAGCCGCCGATGGGCGTTCCCGGCGATCCAATGCGTCTGCTCTTTGACCGACGATTTACCCCGCATCATCAGTTCGTCGGATTTTACGCTTGGCTCAAAAAAGAGTGGAAAGCAGACGCCATCATCCATGTCGGAATGCACGGCACGGCGGAGTGGATGCCGGGGCTGCAGGCTGCACTGACTGCGGATTGTTGGTCCGATCAACTTCTCGGCGGTGTTCCACATCTGTACTTGTATCCGCTCAATAATCCGTCTGAGGCGGCCGTCGCCCGACGACGCGGATATGCGACGGTCATCAGTCACGCGATCCCGCCATATGCACGAGCGGGAACCTACAAGCAGCTTGCGGAAGCTCAGCGACGGGTCTCTGACCCGAGCGACTCATTGGAGTCTCTGCTACCGGAACTTCCGCGGCAGGTCGACGAATCCATAGAGTCGTATCGCGATCGCGTATCTGGATGGATCGCGATGATCGAAGAGCGGCTGATTTCCGACGGCTTACACGTTTTTGGTCAGTCGCCAGAACCCGAGAAGGCGCGAGCGCTCATCGAGGCGGCTCTGGAAGTTCCACGACAGGGCAGAGCAGGATTCAGTGCGCTGTGCCGGTCGCTTGGACTATCGCAAGAGCAAACAAAAGAGTTCCGCGCTCTTTTTGTCTCTCAATCGGTCTTCGGGCGTGAAAACGCGTTACGACTTTGGACTTCGACGATCGGTGGCGAAGCGCCGTCCGCTCTGCTCGAGTACGCGATTGAATCAAGAAAGATTGTTGACGGTATCGCGCAGTGCTCGGGCGAACTCGATGCCGTAGTTCACGCGCTGAACGGTCGGTTTATTCGACCCGCCTACGGCGCCGACCCAGTACGTACTGGTGCGGGGGCGTTACCATCGGGTCGCAATATTCATGGTATCGATCCTTGGCGTCTGCCGACGGATAGCGCCTTGGAGCGTGGGCGACGAATGGCGGACATGCTGGTCAGGCGTCACCACGAACGGCACGGCAGCTGGCCAAGGACCATCGGTCAGACGCTCTGGGCGATGGATACGATCAAGAGCGAAGGCGAAACTTTAGGCGTCGTTCTCGCACTAGTGGGCGCCGAGCCTGAGAGAGACGGCCAAGGAAAAATCTTCCGTTTTCGATTAACCCCTCTTGAGTCACTCGCTCGTCCACGCATCGATGTGTTGCTGGATGTCTCCGCCGTGTTCCGCGACACCTTCCAGATGTCGCTAGATCTTCTCGATACGCTTTTCCGAGAGGCGTGTCTTGCTGATGAGCCGGTCGAGCAGAACTTCTTGAGAGCAAATACGCTGGATTTCATTTCCCAGGGTCGTTCGCAAGAGGACGCGACAGCGCGAGTGTTCTCGCAACCCCCAGGTCAATATGGAAACGGCGTCGATGCCGTCATCGATGAGAGTCAATGGGAGGGCAAGGAGCAGCTCGCCGATCTTTATCAACAACGAACGGCGTTCATGACAGGTGGATCACGCGCAGGACGCGAAGCGCCTGAGGTGCTGCGTGGACTACTCGACACGGTCGATCATGTGTTTCAAGCCATCGACTCTGTTGAATATGGTCTGACGGACATGACCCATTATTACGGACATAGCGGTGCGCTTCGTCTTGCGGCAAAGACTGGGCGTGACGCCTCCATCCCGTTGACGTATGCCGAAAGCTTCACCGGCGAGGTGAGGCTTAATGACAGCGATGAACTATTGAAGATTGAGGCCCGCGCAAAAATTCTCAATCCCAAATGGTTCGAAGGAATGCTGGCGCACGGCCACTCTGGGGCGGCAGAGATCGGGAATCGATTCACACATCTGCTGGGATGGGGCGCTCTGGCGGAGGTCGACCAATGGGTATTCGACGGCGCAGCCCAAACCTATCTGTTTGACGAATCCGTCCGCAAGCGTCTGGAAGAATCGAATCCGCAAGCAATTCGTAATGCGGTGAGCCGCTTACTCGAAGCGAATGGACGAGGGATTTGGCAGACTGATCAAGCAACCTTGGATCGACTACAAGCGATGTATAGCGACATCGAAGATCGTCTAGAGGGTGTATCTGCTGCAGCTTAATTTTCGGAAATCTACGTACGATGAGGGGCGAGTAATGAAATTCAACGTCATATCTTATGGGTCATGGATACTCCGCGGGCTTCTCGCGGTGATATTTTTAAATACTGCGTCTGAAAAAGTTTTCGTGGATCTGATCCCGATCGCTTCGTTTGAGGGGTTTGGCGTTGGTACTTGGCTACTGTTTTTTGCAGGATTACTCGAGCTATCCGGCGCAATCGCGCTGCTCATTCCGTCGCTAGCCACTAGAGCGGCCTTTGTCCTTGCCGGCGTAATGATCGCTGCAATTTTAATGAACCTGTCAATTGTTGGCGGAAGTGTCTTGACGGCGATCGCTATACTGACAGCACTGATTGCCGTAATTGCGGATGGTTGTCTGGCGACTCGCGAGAACGAGAATGCCTCGTTGAGAGCGCGATGAGTTCTTGACACTACTTACGTGAATTCCGAAGCGTTACGCCGACTGCATTTCTACATATCTAAAATTAAAACTGAGCGTGCGTGGGCATTGGGCTCAAAAAAATCGCGTATCAAAAAAACGATATTTACTTGCACACTTTCTTACTCATAACTTAGTGACACGTGTAAGTCATTGAAGGCCAAAAGGGGTTTCGAAGTCCAGTCTTCTCATAATCCCTTGGTCCTTGGTTCGAATCCAAGCGGGCCCAGTCTTGTAAATCAATGAGATGCGAAGTCACTCGCTATTCGGTAAACCACCGCATCGACCATGATGCCGTGGAGTTCGATGCGGTTGGCGTGAATGCCGTCATTTAACGCGCCAAGGGATTCGGCGACCCTTCGGCTCGCAATGTTGCCCGGATGACAAAGGATTTCAAGCGTCTTTAATTGAAGCTCAGAGAATGCGAGTTTGGCTGCCTGCCGTGCGGCGGTGCGCGCTATTCCTCGCCCCGTCCAAGGCGTGCCCACCCAATAACCCAGGTTTCCCGTCTTGGTTTCCCAGTCGATCTTGTTGATGCCGACTCCGCCAAGAACTTCATTGCTGTTGCAGTTAATGATAGCCATCGGGAATTCACTTCGATGTGACCACACATTCAAAGAGTGGCTGATCCAGTCGTCGGTGTCGTTACGGGCATACTCGAGCCTGCACCAAGGCAGCCAGACGCTCAATTCCGTAACGGATTGTCGCACCAGCCGATAAAGCTTATCGGCATCGTTGCTCTCCCACGGCCTAATGCAGATCACGCCGCCGACTTATGCTTGCGCAGCCACTCTTGCAGCGCGGCGTCCATACGCGATTGCCAGCCGTCGCCTGTTGCGCGAAAACGCGCGACAACTTCAGGTGACAACCTGATGGTGATGCGCTCCTTGGTCGGTGCCTTCTGCGGTCCTCGGACGCCAACCTTGCGCCTAACTGACGCTGGGAGCGCCTCTCGGGCCGCACGAAATCCCTTCAGATCGGTAGAGGAGACCTCTCGAACCTCTCCCTTCGAATCAGTCAATGATTTGCGTTTTTTCATAACGTCTAACCTCTCGAGCGTTGGCTTTACGAAAGCTGATGACACGAATGCCATC
>JBIJCL010000158.1:0-4949 GCA_044344725.1 Steroidobacteraceae bacterium
GTGAATACCAGCGCGGGAGGCATATCGAGCGGTAGATCTTCTGCCACAGTCGTCATCGTCGAATCCTCAAAAAAATCTTGGTAGGCCGTCGCGCGGCGAATGCTAGTGCCGGCCCTGCCGAACGTCAAAGGGACGGACCACATTCGCCCCCCAGCTTGACTCCGACGAGGTTTCTGCCGGCACACTGGCCGCCTCGCCCGACGCCTTCGAAGCCAAGGGAACCAATCTGCCCTCGATGCGTGCCCCCAGCGTCATTTCGATGACTCCGTAGGACACGTCACCCGTCACCCGCGCCTTGGCGCCGAGTACCACCCGCTCACTACCTTGTACGTTGCCGACCACCTCGCCGTTGATGACGGCGACGGCCACTTCGACATTGCCGTGAATCCGCCCCGGTTCACCCACCCAAATCGTGGCGGGGGCAGAACCCTCGAGGCCCCGTACATTGCCGTGGTCACCCTTCAGCGCGGTCCCGCGACCCAACAGGGTGTCGATACGGCCCGACAAACGGGGCGTCTTGCGTCGTCCAAACATTGCCAACCCCCAGGCCGGATCAGAGTGGCCAGAGCAGGGATTGAACCACGGGGCGCCCCGGTCTGCCAGCCGGCTCCACTTCGATTTGCAGCCGCTCTGGTGAGACCCCGTCCGGCGCGAGAAGTTCGCGATCGATATTCTCGAAGTACCTGAAGTTATAGGGCATTTCGAGAGCCGTCACGCGGATCGGACGACCCTCTCGGCTTCCCTCGATGAGGATCTTGATCCGCCCGGAGACCATTGCCCGGGGATTTCCGGGCTGAACGAGGGAAAGTCGAAGCTGTACCCGGCGTGCCGTTGAGCCACGATCGACTCGAAGATTTCGGATGGCGACATCGGCAGGGGGTTCGGTATTGGCCACCACCCCTTTGTAGAACTCCAACTGCTGCCGCTGTCTTGCAACCTCGGCCTGCAATTCGCCGATGGTTCGGGATACTTCTTGCCGTTCACGATCTTGGGAACCTTTGAGCATCTCGAGCTCGGCCACGGACCGTCGAAGGGTTTCGATCAACTCGTCGCGTTCTCGGATGGCCTGTCGCAAAGTTGCTGGCCGGCTCTGAGGTCCGGTGTCACCCGCGCCGATCCCCGCACGCCCCAACGAAAACAGACCCCATCCCACCAGCGCCAAAAAAATGATGGCGAGCCCGGCAAGCACGCGCAAACGAGTGGGACTCACGCCCCGGAGAACTACATGCTGATTCCGATCGCGTGCGTTCACGATGTCAGCCCTTGATCCACCAATCTGGATAGGGAGGCAGACCCTCCGGGAACGCAACTCGTCCAAGCTCGTGCAAGGCGCGACGATAAACGGGGCGTTTGAAGTGAATCACTTCGCGTACCGGCTCCCACCACTCCGACCATCTCCACCCGCAGAACTCGGGTTCGCTCGTCTGATCGAACCGGACAGGAGGAGTCTCGAAGCGGCTCTCGAGCAAATACCATCGCTGCTTTTGCCCGATGCACAAGGGCATCTGATCGCGACGCTGATAGCGCTGGGGAAGGCGGTAACGCAGCCAGCGACGAGTGACGCCCAAGATCCGGACATCATCGGGGCTGAGACCGATTTCTTCGGCGAGCTCACGAAACATGCCTTGCTCCGCCGGCTCGCCGGCTCGCAACCCGCCTTGCGGAAACTGCCAGCCTTTGCCGCCCGCACGCTTGCCCAAAAATACACGACCACCCTGCTGCATGAGCACGATGCCCACGTTGGCGCGAAAACCGTCCTTGTCGATGGAATCAGTCATGCGAATGGCAATCTATCAGGCGCGGCGCTCCGTCATGGATTTTCGATCCTCGAGATATTCCCGACCCTTCTCCATCAAAGCCGTGAACGCACCGGCGTCACGCGACAACACCGAACGCCGCAGGGACTCTACGGCCTTGGCGAGCGCCTCGAGCGACTCTGCACCGTAATCATTGAGGGATTGGATTTCATAGTAGAGCTGCGGACTCTCCTGAGCCACGCGGGTGGCCACATCGAGCTGCGCATCGAATGTGGTACTCGAGAGTTTCGCAAGCCGGGGCGCGGCCTCCCCGCTCTCGGCGAGTGCCGTGAAGAACGCGATATTCAACGCGTGCGACAGCCCGAGCACGTAGGCGATGAGCCGATCGTGTTCATCCAGACTCATCACGACTTGCTCGACCATGGTCGGTGCAAATAATTCTTTGGCCTGGGTCAATGCTTCGGCGTGGCCCAGGTCGACGAAGATCACGTGTCGCCCAGACAGGAGCTCGGTATCGGGGCCGAACATCGGATGTACGGACGTCACGCGACAGCCGTGGGACTTGAGCGCCATCAGCCCTCCGCGCAAGGGCGACTTCAACGACCCGACATCAAAGATCACACCTCGCGGTCGGCGCATCGCCAGCTCGCGCAGCACGGCGTCGGTATACCCGAGCGGCGTCGCCACGACGATGTAATCCTGCTCGAGCTCCGCTTGCCGATAGTCGCCGATATCGGTCGTCCCTTCCGGCGCTCCGGCCGGATCACTGACATCGATCTCGAAACCCTGAGAGGCGAGAAACTCGACGAACCAGCGACCGAGCTTGCCGGCACCGCCGATCACGAGCGCGCGACGACCCGTTCCTTGGCCGGTTGCTGCGACGCTCGAGCGCTCCTGCGTCGTAAGCGAACTGCGGATCAGCATGCGCATGAGATCTTCGGCGATGCGCGGCGACACCCCCTGCGCTTGCGCCTCGGCGCGCGCGCCGAGAATCACGTCGCGCTCGCGTCCGTAGTCGCGCGTGGCGCGTCCCGTAGAGCGCTTGACCCGCGCAATCTCACCGCTCGTGCGCTGCCGATCGGCGATCAGTTCGATCAACTGACGGTCGATATCATCGAGATGTTTTCGGAGCTCATCGAGGGTGGCCATGCGCTTGGACTCGCGGAAAAGGGGCGATTTTCAGCCCTGACAGTCCCTACTATAACTGCCCTGACATGTATAACTCCCCGGGCCCCAATGGCGAACTTCGACGGCTCGTACGTGGGGCTTCGGAGGCGGTACCATTCCAGGCATGCCTGTACCCATCCAATTCCTGCCAGACCCCCTGCCCGCAGAGCCCCTCGCGATCGCTGCATCGTGGCTCGAAATAGCCCGCTCGAGGCGTGATCAGCCGAACCCCAACGCCATGGTGGTGGCGAGCGTCGGCGCAGAGGGCCAGCCCTCGGCTCGCGTCGTATTGTGCAAAGAGATTGTGGTCGACCCGGGATACATCTGCTTCTTCACCAACTACGACTCCCGCAAGGGACACGAGATCGAGGCGCATCCGCGTGTGGCCATCGTGATGCATTGGGATCACCTCTTTCGCCAGGTTCGCATCGAGGGGCGAGTCGTGCGAGCGCCGGCCGCAGAGAGTGATGCCTACTTCAAGACCCGTCCGTGGCAGCGCCGAGTGGGTGCTTGGGCGAGCGCTCAGAGTCAACCCGTAGGTTCTCGCGCCGATCTCGAGGCGGCGGTCGTCGCCACGGCGAAGCGCTTCAACGTACCGGTACCGGGTCCCGAAGACGCACCCGCTCCCGCGGGACTCGGCGATCACATTCCCCGCCCCCCTCATTGGGGCGGCTATCACGTCTATGCCGAGGCGGTAGAACTCTGGGTCGAGGGTGAATCACGGATCCACGATCGTGCGCGATGGATCCGAAAATTATCGAGCGGCTCCGACCCCCACCAACCGCCGACGATCGGCAGCGAATGGAGCGTGACGCGCCTGCAACCCTGACGGAGGCGCTTACCGAAGCGCCGCAAGCAGCGGCGCGTGCAGGATGCCGTTGGTCGCGAGCACCGACGAAGTCGATAGCCCCACCGCAGACCCCTCGAGATCGGTAAATGTGCCGCCGGCTTCCTCGACGATTACCGTCAGCGCTGCGATGTCGAGAATATTCACGTCCGACTCGATCACCGCATCGAGCGCCCCGCGCGCGAGCAAATGGTAATGGACGAAATCCCCGTAACCGCGAATGCGATTGACTCGGGTGACGAGCTCACCGTAGCGCGCCCAGCGCGGGCTTGAGGCCAGCGTCTTGAGATTGCCGCTCGAGACGATCGCCGCATCGATCGCATCGACACCACTCACCCGGATGCGCTGCTGACCGAGCCACGCGCCCTCGCCTCGCTCGGCCCAAGCGAACTCGCCGTATGCCGGTGCCGACGAAACGCCCAGCACCATACGCCCGCCGCGCATCAATGCAATTTGGGTCGAGAAGAACGGACACTCGCGGACGAACGACTTGGTGCCGTCGATGGGGTCGACGAGCCAAATGCTCTCGGCGCCCATGTCATGCTGACCAGTTTCTTCGCCAAAGAAACCGTATGCCGGGAAATGCCTCGATAGCACCGCGTGGATGGCTTCTTCCGATCTCACGTCCGCCTCGGTCACCGGCGATTTATCGGCCTTGGTCACGACCTGCAGGTTGCGCTGATACAGATCGCGAATGACCTTGGCGGCGGCCTCGGCGGCCTCGATGGCGGCCTTCAGTTCTGCGGATGGCACGATTTGATCCCGGATCGATGAGTCTGGAGTGGTATCTTAAACGCCATGGGAAACCGCTTGAGCAAGATCTACACCCGCACCGGGGACGACGGCACCACCGGGCTCGGTGACGGCAGCCGGGTCGCCAAAGACGACCCGCGTGTCGAGGCCTACGGCACAGTCGATGAGGCCAATTGCACCATCGGCATGATCCTCGCCGTCCCGGGACTGCCCGAGGCCGTGAAGGACTGTCTGGTCGAGGTGCAGCACGATCTGTTCGACCTCGGGGGCGAACTCTGCATTCCAGGAATGACGCTCATCCAGTCGGCGCACGTCGATCGCCTCGAAACGGCGCTCGACGCCTTCAACGAACCGCTGCCACCGCTCAAGGATTTCATCCTTCCGGGCGGAGGCCCCGCCTCGGCCGCCTGTCACTTGGCGCGAAC